>JADZCL010000291.1 GCA_020851615.1 Rubrivivax sp. | reverse complement strand
GCCGCATCAACAGCCAGAGCGAACAGTCCAACGCGCAGACGCTGTGGCTGGCCGCGCGCATCGAGCGGCGGCTGGGTAACCTGACGGAAGTCGAGAAACTCGCGCGGCAGTTGCGCGAGCGCTTCCCCCAGGCGCCTGAAGTGGCTCGCCTGCAGCAGGGCCGTTTCGATGACTGAGCCCTTCCCCGATGCGGTCATACCGGCCGTCACGCCGCCGCCGGCGGGGCGTAGCGCCGGAGCCCTGCTGAAGGCTGCGCGCGAGCGTGAGGGGCTGCATCTGGCGGTGCTGGCGGCGACGATCAAGGTGGCGCCGGCCAAGCTGCAGGCGCTGGAGCAGGACCGCTATGAAGAACTCGCCAACGCGACCTTCACGCGCGCCCTGGCGCAGTCGGTGTGCCGCTGCCTGAAGATCGATCCGCGGCCGGTGCTGGCCTTGTTGCCGCAAGTCGAGGCGCAAGCACTCGAGCCTTCGAGCGGCAAGCTGAGCGAGCCTTTCCAGGTGCGCAACGGGCGCAGCGACCGCGCCGGCCTGGCCTGGATCAGCAAGCCGATGTTCGCCGCCGGCGGCTTGTTGCTGCTGGCAGCACTGGCCGTGGGTCTGCTGCCGAAGACCTGGTTCGAAGGCAGTGGCGACCGCGCCCGTTTGGCGCTGCCCACGGCTTCGGCGCCGGCGGTGGCCGCGAGTGAACCGGCCGCGGCGGTCGGCCAGGCACAGCCGATGCCTGCCTCACCGCCCCCGGCGGCCGCGGCCGCCGCATCCACCCCAGCGCTCGTCGCCTCGGCCCCGGCAGTGCTTGCCGCCGCCGTGGCAGGTGCTGCTGAGCAGGTTGCAGCCAGTGCGCCTGCGGCGTCGACGGCGGCCACCACGGCCGGCCTGCTGCGCCTGCAGGCCAGCGCCGACAGCTGGATCGAGGTCACCGACGCACAGGAGCGTACGGTGTTCTCGCGTGTGTTGCACGCCGGGGAGATCGCACAGGTCGATGGCCGGCCCCCGCTGCGCATCACGGTGGGCAACGCAGGCGCGACGACCCTCTACCTGCGCGGGCAGGCCGTCGACCTCAGCGCGCATACCCGGGTCAACGTGGCACGTCTCGAACTGCGCTGAGCAGTTCGCTTTCCGATGGACGATTCGAACGATCTCTACATTGCCGCGGCTGCGGCGGCCGCGCGCCGCAGCAGGCAGGCGCGGGTGGTCTGGGGCTCACGCGTCGTGACCCTGGGGGGCGATGCACCGGTGCGCGTGCAGTCGATGACCAACACGGACACGGTCGATATCGTCGAGACGGCGATCCAGGTCAAGCAGCTGGCGCAGGCGGGTTCGGAACTGGTGCGCATCACCGTCAACACGCCCGAGGCGGCGGCAGCGGTGCCGCATATCCGCGAGCAGCTCGACCGCATGGGCGTCGACGTGCCGTTGGTCGGCGACTTCCACTACAACGGCCATCGCCTGCTGACCGAATTCCCGGCCATGGCGCAGGCCCTGTCCAAGTACCGCATCAACCCCGGCAACGTCGGCAAGGGCGAGAAGAAGGACCGCCAGTTCGCGCAGATGATCGAGGTCGCCGCGCGGCTGGACAAGTGCGTGCGCATCGGCGTCAACTGGGGCAGTCTGGACCAGGAACTGCTGGCCGGACTGATGGACGCCAACGCGGGTCGTCGCGAGCCCTGGGATGCCCAGCAGGTGATGTACGCGGCACTGGTGCAGTCGGCGCTGGGTTCGGCCACCTACGCGCGCCAACTCGGGCTGACGCCCGACCAGATCGTCATCAGCTGCAAGGTCAGCGGCGTGCAGGATCTGGTGGCCGTCTACCGGGCGCTGGCCCGCCACTGCGACTACGCGCTGCACCTGGGCCTGACCGAGGCGGGCATGGGCACCAAGGGGACGGTGGCCTCGGCGGTGGCGCTGGGCCTGCTGCTG
Organism: Rubrivivax sp.; assembly: GCA_020851615.1. Taxonomy (GTDB): domain Bacteria; phylum Pseudomonadota; class Gammaproteobacteria; order Burkholderiales; family Burkholderiaceae_C; genus Rubrivivax. The sequence goes on along the minus strand of JADZCL010000291.1, from coordinate 12,461 downwards.
CAGGAGGGCATTGGGGACACCATCCGCGTGAGCCTGACGCCGCAGCCCGGCGAGCCCCGCACGCAGGAGGTGGTCGTGGCGCTGGAGGTGCTGCAGGCGCTGGGCTTGCGCGCCTTCAACCCGAGCGTCACGGCCTGCCCGGGCTGCGGGCGCACCACAAGCACCGTGTTCCAGGTGCTGGCCAAGCGCATCGACGACCACCTGCGCGCCATGATGCCGACCTGGCGTGCACGCTACCCCGGCGTCGAGCGGCTGAAGATCGCGGTCATGGGCTGCATCGTCAACGGCCCCGGCGAGAGCAAGCATGCCGACATCGGCATCAGCCTGCCGGGCACCGGCGAGGCCCCGGCAGCACCGGTCTTCATCGACGGCCAGAAGGCGCTGACGCTGCGCGGCGAGAACATCGCCGAGGACTTCCATCGCCTCGTCGAGGACTACATCGAGCGCCGCTTCGGCGCCCGTTGACCGATCGCGGATTTCCAATGGCTGAACCGATCCAGGCCGTCAAAGGCATGAACGACATCCTGCCGCCCGAGTCTGGGCGATGGGAATGGTTCGAGGACAAGGTGCGCACGCTGATGCGCCGCTACGGCTACCTGGGCGTGCGCGTGCCGATCGTCGAGCCCACGCCGCTGTTCGTGCGCGGACTGGGCGAGGTGACCGACATCGTCGAGAAGGAGATGTACTCCTTCGTCGACAGCATGAACGGCGACCCGTTGACGCTGCGCCCCGAGGGCACGGCCGGCGTCGTCCGCGCCGCCATCGAGCATTCGCTGCTCTACGAGGGCGGCCGGCGGCTCTACTACATCGGCCCGATGTTCCGCCACGAGAAGCCGCAGCGCGGGCGCTACCGGCAGTTCCACCAGGTGGGCGTCGAGGCGCTCGGCCACGGCGGCCCCGACGTCGACGCCGAGGTGATCCTGATGGCGCGTGCGCTGTGGCGCGATCTGGGTCTCACCAACGTGCAGCTGGAGCTCAACAGCCTGGGCCAGAGCGCCGAGCGCCAGGCGCACCGGCAGGCGCTCATCGCCTATCTGCAGGCGCACGAGGGCGAACTCGACGCCGAGGCACGCCGGCGCCTGCACAGCAATCCGCTGCGCATCCTCGACACCAAGAACCCGGCGTTGCAGCCGCTCGTCGAAGGCGCGCCGCGGCTGATGGACTACCTGGGTGACACCTCGCTGGCGCACTTCGACGCCGTGCGCAGGGCGCTGGATGCCGTCGGCCAGCCGTATCGCATCAACCCGCGCCTGGTGCGCGGCATGGACTACTACAACCTGACCGTCTTCGAATGGACGACGACGCAGCTCGGCGCCCAGGGCACGATCTGCGGCGGCGGGCGCTACGACGGCCTGTTCGAGCTCATCGGCGGCAAGCCAGCGCCGGCCGTGGGCTGGGGCATGGGCATCGAGCGCGTGCTCGACCTGCTGCAGCAACAGGATCTGGTGCCACCGGCTGCGCCGCCTGCGGCCTATGCGGTGATCCCCGACAGCGCGGCGCTGCCGCGCGCGCTGGCCTGTATCGAGGCCTTGCGTGCGGCCGGCGTGAGCGTGCTGATGCATGCCGGCGGCAGGGATGGGGCGGGCAGCATGAAGTCGCAGTTCAAGCGCGCCGACGCCAGCGGCGCACGCCATGCCCTCGTCTTCGGCGCCGATGAGCTGGCCGCCGGTGAGGTGTCGCTCAAGCCGCTGCGCGACGCGGCGGCCACACAGGTGCGTCGAGCGCTTGGCGCCGAAGCCGCCTGGGCGGGCGAACTCCTGCACCCATAATCGCCGGCCTCGCCCGCCCCTCTCATCGCCCAGCCCCGGATCCCGAATGGCCACCTCCCTCGACCTGCAGGAGCAGGAACAGATCGACGCCCTGAAGGCGTTCTGGAAGCAATACGGCAACCTGATCACCTGGGTGCTGATCCTCGCGCTGGGCGGCTTCGCGGCCTGGAACGGCTGGAACTGGTGGCAGCGTGACCAGGCCGCCAAGGCCGGCGCCATGTTCGACGAGCTTGACCGCGCTGCGGCCGCGGGCGATGCCGTCAAGGCCGCACGCGTCTTCGACGACCTGAAGACGCGCTACCCGCGCACCGCGGTGGCCGAGCAGGGTGGCCTGCTGGCAGCCAAGGTGCAGGTCGACCACGGTCAGGACGACGCGGCGCGCGCCACCCTGGCCTGGGTCGCGGCCAACGCAGTGGAAGACGAATACCGCACCCTGGCCCGCCTGCGCCTGGCCGGCCTGCTGCTGCAGGCCAAGCTGTTCGACCAGGCTCTGGTCGAGCTTGGACCGGCCCAGGCCGGGCCTTTCGAGGCGCTGGTGGCCGACCGGCGCGGCGATGTGCTGATGGCCCAAGGCAAGCGCGACGAGGCGCGTGCTGCGTACGAGAGCGCATTTGCAGCGATGGACGACAAGCTCGATTACCGCCGCCTGATCGAGGCCAAGCTGGTTGCGCTGGGCGGCAACCCGAACGCAGCGGCAGCGGCTGGCAGCGGCAAGGCGGCCACGCCCGCCGCCTCGGGAGCCAGCCAATGAGCGACGGCAAGCGCCCTCGCGTGGCTCGGCTGCTGCAGCATGGAGCCACCCTGCTGCTGGCGCTGTTCCTGGTGGCCTGTGCGGCCGACAAACCCAAGCCCGCGCCGCTCGAGGCCTACACGCCGAGCATCAGCGCCCACCTGCAGTGGTCGACTGCCATTGGCAGCATCGCCTTCCCGCTGTCCATCGCGGCCCGCGACGGGCGTTTGTTCGCTGCCTCTTCGGACGGCCAGATCGTTGCCTTGAATGCGCAGAGCGGCGCCGAGCTCTGGCGTGCGCAAGCCGATGCGGGCCTGACCGCCGGAGTGGGCAGCGACGGGCGCCTGGCTGCAGTCGTGACGCGCAACAACGAGGTGCAGGTCTTCGACGGCGCGCGGCTGGTGTGGAAGCAGCGCCTGCCGGCCGCCGTCGCGACCGCACCGCTGGTGGCGGGCGAGCGCGTCTTCGTGCTCGCGGTCGACCGCAGCGTGCAGGCCTTCGACGCGCTGGATGGCCGGCGGCTGTGGCAATTCCAGCGCCCGGGCGATGCGCTCACGCTGGCGCAGGCCGGGGTGCTGATGGCCGCGCGCAACCAGATCGTCGTCGGGCAGGGTGGGCGGCTGCTCGCGCTGGATGCGCTGCGCGGCACGGTCAACTGGGACGTCGCAATCGGTACGCCGCGGGGCACCAACGAAGTCGAACGCCTGGCCGACCTGGTCGGCCCCGCCGCCCGCGTCGGTGATCGCGTCTGCGCGCGCGCGTTCCAGAACGCCGTGGGTTGCGTCGACATCGCGCGCGGTGCGCTGCTGTGGACGCGCCCGGCAGGCGGCACCGCTGCGGTTGCGGCGAGTGCCGAGCGCGTGGTCGGCGGCGACGCCAGTGACCGCCTGACCGCGTGGAATGCCGCCACGGGCGAAGTCGCCTGGACGAACGAGCGGCTGTTGCATCGCGGCCTGAGCGGGGCGCTGGCGGTGGGCGCCTCGGTCGTGCTGGGCGACAGCGAAGGCTGGCTGCACGTGCTGTCACAGGCCGACGGGAGCCTGCAACTGCGCCTGTCCACCGACGGCAAGCCGGTGCTGGGCACGCCGTTGCTGCACCAGGGTCTCGTCCTCGTGGCAACGCGCGGCGGCGGGCTGTTCGCCTACCGCTTGCCTTGACGCGGTACGGGCGCGGGGTGGCATGAAGCCCGTCATCGCCCTCGTCGGGCGCGCCAACGTCGGCAAGTCGACGCTTTTCAACCGCATCACGAAGTCGCGCGATGCGATCGTGGCCGACTTCGCCGGCCTCACGCGCGACCGCCACTACGGCGACGCCCGGCTCTCGGGAAGGGAGTTCATCGTCATCGACACCGGCGGCTTCGAGCCGGAGAAGCCGACCGGGATCACCGCCGTGATGGCGCGGCAGACCCGCCAGGCGGTGGCCGAGGCCGATGCGGTGATCTTCGTCACCGACCTGCGCGAAGGCCTCTCGGCACAGGACCACGACATCGCACGCTATCTGCGCAACTGCGGCAAGAAGGTCGTGCTGGCCGTCAACAAGGCCGAGGGCATGGCCGAGTCGCCGCGGCTGGCCGAGTTCCATGAGCTCGGTATCGGCGCGCCGCACGCCGTCTCGGCCGCGCACGGGCAAGGCATCCGCAGCCTGCTCGAGGCGGCGCTCGAGGGCCTGGATGCGCCTGTCGTCGACGATGAGGCGCCAGCGCCCGATGGGGCAGACGGTGTGATCCGCCTGGCCGTGGCCGGGCGACCCAACGCAGGCAAGTCCACCCTCATCAACACCTGGCTCGGCGAAGAGCGCCTGGTCGCCTTCGACCAGCCCGGCACGACCCGCGACACGATCTGCGTGCCCTTCGAGCGGGAAGGGCGCCGCTTCGAGTTGATCGACACCGCCGGCCTGCGGCGCAAGGGCCGGGTCTTCGAGGCGGTCGAGAAGTTCTCGGTCGTGAAGACGCTGCAGGCCATCGCGGACGCACATGTGGTGCTGCTGCTGATCGATGCCACCGAGGGCGTGAGCGAGCAGGACGCCCATATCGCCGGCTACATCCTGGATTCCGGACGTGCCGTGGTCGTGGCCATCAACAAATGGGACGCCACCGACGCGTACCAGCGCCAGCAGATCGAGCGGGCCGTCGAGAGCCGCCTGGCCTTCCTGAAGTTTGCGCCCATCCTGCACATCTCGGCGTTGCGACGACAGGGGCTGTCGGCGCTGTGGAAGGCGATCGGACAGGCCCACGCCTCAGCCACCGCAAAGCTGCCCACGCCGGTGCTGACGCGCTTGCTGTACGACGCCGTGCAGCACCAGCAACCGCGCCGCGCGGGCCGTTTCCGCCCCAAGCTGCGCTATGCGCATCAAGGCGGCATGAGCCCGCCGCGCATCGTCATCCACGGCAACAACCTCGAGCACGTCACCGACGCCTACCGCCGCTACCTCGAGGGGCGCTTTCGCGAGCACTTCAAGCTGGTTGGCACGCCGCTGCGCATCGAGATGCGCAGCGGCCGCAATCCCTTCGACGAACCTTGAAGACCGCCGCACCGCGCGGCGTCCAGCGGTACGGGGCCTTGTGGCACGCCAGACCTCGCCGTGGCATGCCGTGTGATAAGGTGACACGCTTTCCAGAAACATCACGGAGCATATCGTGAGCAATAAAGGCCAACTTCTGCAGGATCCGTTCCTGAACCTGCTGCGCAAGGAGCATGTTCCGGTCTCGATCTACCTCATCAACGGGATCAAGCTGCAAGGCCACGTCGAATCCTTCGATCAGTACGTGGTGCTGTTGCGCAACACCGTCACGCAGATGGTCTACAAGCACGCGATCTCAACCGTCGTGCCCGGCCGCGCGGTGGCCTTCCACGCCAACGAGCCGCAAGGCGAGGCCTGAGTCACCAGCGCAGCCGAATCTGCCCGCTACCGCCTTGAGTTCCGACGTCAAGACGTCCAGTCCCCGCACCGACGATTCCGCCATCCGTGCCGTGCTCGTGGGCGTGGATCTGGGCGGCAGTGTGCCCTTCGACGAGAGCCTGGACGAGCTCGCGCTGCTGGCGCTTTCCGCCGGCGACGTCGTCGCCGCGCGCGTGATCGCGCGGCGCAAGGCGCCCGATGCGACGCTCTTCGTGGGCAGCGGCAAGGCCGACGAGATCAAGGCGCTGGTGGCACAGACCGGGGCGCATGGGGTCATCTTCGACCAGGCGCTGACCCCGGCGCAGCAGCGCAACCTCGAACGTTGGCTGGGTGTGCCCGTTGCCGACCGCACCGCGCTGATCCTCGACATCTTCGCGCAGCGCGCGCAAAGCCACGAAGGCAAGCTGCAGGTCGAGTTGGCGCAGTTGCAGTACCAGGCCACGCGCCTGGTGCGCCGCTGGTCGCACCTCGAGCGCCAGCAGGGGGGCATCGGCACGCGTGGCGGCCCCGGCGAGGCACAGATCGAACTCGACCGGCGCATGATCGGGCAGCGCATCAAGTCGGTGAAGGAACGCCTGGAGCGCGTCAAGCGCCAGCGCAGCACCCAGCGCCGCGCGCGGGAGCGCCGCGGAGTCTTTCGCGTCTCCCTCGTGGGCTACACCAATGCCGGCAAGTCCACGCTCTTCAATGCACTCGTGAAGGCGCGCGCATACGCCGCCGACCAGCTCTTTGCCACGCTGGACACGACCACGCGTTCGCTGTGGCTGGCCGACGCGGGCTGCTCGGTTTCGCTGTCGGATACCGTGGGCTTCATCCGCGACCTGCCGCACAAGCTGGTCGAAGCCTTCGAGGCGACCCTGCAGGAGGCTGCCGAAGCCGACCTCCTGCTGCACGTCATGGATATCGCCAGCCCCCAGGCCAGCGAGCAGCGCGTCGAGGTGGAACGCGTGCTGGAAGAGATCGGGGCGGGTGCCGTGCCCCAGGTCTGGGTCTGCAACAAGTCCGATCTGCTGCCGCAAGCGCAGCGCCCGCACCAGACGCGGGATTGGATCGAGGTCGCACCCGGCGTGCGGCGCCCGCGTGTGTTCGTGAGCGCGCGCCAGGGGCAGGGGCTGGACGAGTTGCGCCGGATCATTGCCGATGCGGCGGCCGGGAGACTTGACCCCGCTGCGATTCCCGTGCCCGGCGACGCGGCGACGGCAGCCGTTGACGTCGTGAACGACAATCCCCCGGTTGGCGCCTGCCGCTGAGCGACGACTAGCACGTCCCGGGGCTCACTCCCCGGGCGGACGAGAACACCATGCCATACCCAGACGATTCCCGGACCTTGCGAGCACGCGCCCGAGAATGTGCGCTTGCGTTCGCGGCGCTGATGCGCGGCCTGCGCCCGCCGCGGCGGGCGGCCGACACGCTGGTCCTCAACAGCGGTCGCAACGAGGGTCCACCCGACCTCGACGAACTCTGGCGCGACTTCAACCGCAAGCTCAGCGGCCTGTTCGGCCGTCGCGGCGGGGGCGGCGCGCCACCCGGGCGTGGCGACGCGCCGCCGCCCTTCAAGCCCGACATGAAGAGCGCGGGCATCGGCGTCGGGCTGATCGTCGTGGTGGTCGTGCTGGGCTGGCTGGGCAGCGGCTTCTTCATCGTGCAGGAAGGGCAGCAGGCGGTCGTGACCTCGTTTGGCCGCTACAGCCACACCGTCGATGCCGGCTTCCAGTGGCGGCTGCCCTATCCGTTCCAGGCGCACGAAACCGTCTCGGTGACGCAGTTGCGCTCGGTCGAGGTCGGGCGCAGTTCGGTGGTGCAGGCCACGGGTCTGCGCGACTCCTCGATGCTCACGCAGGACGAGAACATCGTCGACATCCGCTTCACCGTGCAGTACCGCCTGAGCGACGCGCGGGAATACCTGTTCGAGAACCGCAATCCCGACGACGCGGTGGTGCAGGCCAGCGAGTCCGCGGTGCGCGAGATCGTCGGCCGCAGCAAGGTCGACTCGGTCCTGTACGAGGCCCGTGACGCGCTTGCGGCTGACCTCGTCAAGTCGATCCAGAGCCAGCTCGATCGGCTCAAGGCCGGCATCGTCGTGGCCAACGTCAACGTGCAGAACGTGCAGGTGCCCGATTCGGTGCAGGCCGCCTTCAACGATGCCGTGAAGGCTGGCGCCGACCGCGACCGCTTCAAGAACGAGGGCCAGGCCTACGCCAGCGACGTGGTGCCCAAGGCGCGCGGCACCGCCTCGCGTCTGCTCGAGGAGGCCGAAGGCTACCGCGCCCGCGTCGTTGCGCAGGCCGAAGGGGATGCGCAGCGTTTCCGCTCGGTGCTCACCGAATACCAGAAGGCACCGACAGTTACGCGCGACAGGCTCTACCTGGAGACCATGCAGCAGGTCTACTCGAGCGTGACCAAGCTGATGATCGACAGCCGCGCCGGCTCCAATCTGCTCTACCTGCCGCTGGATCGCCTGCTGCAGGGAGGCGCGGCACCGGTGCCCCCGGCCGCACCCGCGGCTGCGTCGAACGAAACCCCGGTTGCGCCCGCTGCGGGCGACTCCCGTTCGCGCGACAACGCCCGCTCACGCGAGCGCGAAGGACGCTGAGGGCGTATACACCATGAATCGAATCGGACTTCTCGTCGGCGTCGTCCTGGCCGCACTCATCCTGGCCACCTCGACCCTCTTCATCGTCGACCAGCGACAACTGGCCGTGGTCTACGCCCTGGGCGAGATCAAGGAAGTCATCACCGCGCCCGGGCTGAAGGTGAAGCTGCCGCCGCCCTTCCAGAACGTCGTCTTCCTGGACAAGCGGATCCAGACGCTGGACAGCCCGGAGACGCGTCCGATCTTCACCGCCGAGAAGAAGAGCCTGGTGATCGACTGGCTCGTCAAATGGCGCATCGCCGAGCCGCGGCAGTTCATCCGCAACAACGGCACCGACATGCGCAACCTGGAGATGCGGCTGAGCCCGGTGGTGCAGGCTGCCTTCAACGAGGAGATCACCAAGCGCGACGTGCGCGCCGTGCTCTCCGGTGAGCGCGACAAGATCATGCAGGACGTGCGCAACCGCATGGCCGATGAGGCCAAGGCCTTCGGCATCGAGATCATCGACGTGCGCATCAAGCGCGTGGACTTCGTTGCCGACATCACCGACTCGGTCTACCGGCGCATGGAGTCCGAGCGCAAGCAGGTCGCCAACCAGTTGCGCTCGCAGGGTGCGGCCGAGGGCGAGAAGATCCGTGCCGACGCCGACCGCCAGCGCGAGGTCATCATCGCCGAGGCGTACCGCGACGCGCAGAAGCTCAAGGGCGAGGGCGATGCCAAGGCCTCGGCGCTGTATGCCGAGTCCTACGGTCGCGACGCGCAGTTCGCGCAGTTCTACCGCAGCCTGGAGGCCTACCGCGCCACCTTCCGCAACAAGTCGGACGTGATGGTGCTGGACCCGAACAACGAGTTCTTCAAGGCCATGCGCGGCGCCACCGAAGGCGCGCCGCGGCGCTGAGGACGGTGGCCGCGCGATGGGCAAGGGGCTGTTGGGTGCGTTGGCGCTGATGCTCGTATTCGAGGGCCTGCTACCCTTCTTCAACCCGCGCGCATGGCGCGAGGTGTTCGAGCGCGCGCTGCGCATGAGCGACGGCCAGATCCGCTTCATCGGCCTGGCCAGCATGTTGCTGGGCCTGGCGCTGCTGGCCTTCTGGCACTGAGGGTGGCTCGTGTCGGTGCGCGCCGTCCAGGCTGCGCTGCGCCGGTAGAATGCCGCTTTCAACCCCGGTGCGCTTTTCATGGTTTCTGCTTGGCTGTTGCCCGAGCACATCGCCGACGTACTGCCAGCCGAGGCCGCGCGCATCGAGGCGCTCCGGCGCAGCCTGCTCGACCACGCGCGTTGCTGCGGCTTCGAGCTCGTCATCCCGCCGCTGCTCGAGCACCTCGAGTCGCTGCTCTCGGGGACTGGGCGTGAACTCGACCTCAGCACCTTCAAGCTCGTCGACCAACTGAGTGGCCGCTCGTTGGGCCTGCGCGGCGACACCACGCCGCAGGCAGCACGCATCGATGCCCACCTGCTCAATCGCGAGGGCGTCACGCGGCTGTGCTATTGCGGGCCGGTGCTGCACGCGCGCCCACGGGGGCTGCGCGCCAGCCGCGAGCCGCTGCAGTTCGGCGCCGAGATCTTCGGCCATGCGGGCCTGGAGGCCGATCTCGAGACGCAGGAACTGGCGCTGGACGCACTGCGCGGCGCGGGCATCCGCCGCCTGGTGATCGATCTGGCTGACGCACGCGTGCTGCGCGGTGTCCTTGCGGGCGTGCCGCTGGATGCCATGCGTCTGCAGGACATCGTGCAGGCGCTGTCCGAGAAGGATGCCCCGGCCCTGGCGACGCTGGCCGCGCCGGCGCCGCAAGCCGCGCAGCGGGCCCTGTTTGCGCTGCTCGATCTCTACGGTGGCATGGAAGTGCTCGACGCCGCCGCGCGTACGCTGCCCGATCGGTCGCTGGTGCGTCAGGCGCTGCAGGACCTGGCCTGGCTGGCCTTGCACCTGCGCGCGGCGGACCCCGAGTTGCAGATCGGCTTCGATCTCTCGGACATGAGTGGCTACGCCTACTACAGCGGGCCGCGCTTCGCACTCTACGGGGGCGGCTGGAGCGATGCATTGGTGCGCGGTGGCCGCTACGATGAAGTGGGCGCGGTGTTCGGCCGCAACAGGCCGGCCGTGGGCTTCAGCCTGGACCTCAAGGCGCTGGTGGCCGCGGCCGCAAGCGCGCCGCAAGCCCAGGGCGCGATCCTCGCGCCCTGGAGCGAGGATGGGCAGCTGCGCGCGGCCGTGCGGCGATTGCGCGAGGCTGGCGAGGTGGTCGTCTTCGCGTTGCCCGGCCATGAGGAGCGCGCCGACCAGTCCTTCGATCGCGAACTGATCGCGGTCGCCGGGCGCTGGGTGGTGCAGGCGCGTGGCCTGGCCGCCGTGGCTCTTGAATGAACGTGTCGCACGATACACAAGGAAGCAGCATGCAGATCCCCCACCGGGCGGGCCCGGGTCGCAACGTGGTCGTCGTCGGCACTCAATGGGGCGATGAAGGCAAGGGCAAGGTCGTCGACTGGCTGACCGATCATGCGCAGGGCGTGGTGCGCTTCCAGGGTGGCCACAACGCGGGTCACACGCTGGTGATCGGTGGGCGCAAGACGGCGCTGCAACTCGTTCCCTCGGGCGTGATGCGCGCCGGCGTGAACTGCTGGATCGGCAACGGCGTGGTCGTCGACCCGAGCCACCTGCTGGGCGAGATCGAGCGCCTGGAGGCGCTGGGCATCGACGTGCGCTCGCGCCTGTTCGTGAGCGAGTCCTGCCCGCTGATCCTGCCTCTGCACGTCGAGGTCGACCGGGCCCGCGAAGCACGGCGCGAGCGTTCTGCGGGCGGCAAGATCGGGACGACCGGCAAGGGCATCGGCCCGGCCTACGAGGACAAGGTGGCGCGGCGTGCGCTGCGCATGCAGGACCTGAAGCATCCCGAGCGCTTTGCCGCCCGCTTGCATGAGCTGACCGAACACCACAACGCCGAGCTGGCGCGGCTGGGTGCGGCGCCGGTGGATGAAGCCGTCGTGCGCGATGCGGCCTTGCGCGCGGCCGAGCAACTGCGGCCATTGATGGCCGATGTCGGCTACCGCATCTATAGCGCCCATCGCGATGGTGCCAACCTGCTGTTCGAGGGAGCGCAGGGCACGCTGCTGGACATCGATCACGGGACCTATCCCTTCGTGACCTCGAGCAACTGCGTGGCCGGCAACGCGGCCGCGGGTTCGGGCGTGGGCCCGAGCCTGCTACACTACGTGCTGGGCATCGCCAAGGCCTACACCACGCGCGTGGGCAGTGGGCCGTTCCCGACCGAACTGCCGATCGACGTCGAGGGCTCGGTCGGCCGGCATCTCTCCGAGGTCGGGCAGGAGCGCGGCACCGTCACCGGCCGTCTGCGCCGCTGCGGCTGGCTGGATGCAGCGGCACTCAAGCGGGCGATCGTGATCAACGGCGTCTCGGGTCTGTGCATCACCAAGCTCGACGTGCTGGACGGCCTTGCCGAGATCAAGATCGGCGTCGGCTACGAGTTGGACGGCCGCCGGCTGGACATCCTGCCGCTGGATGCCGACGAGATCAGCGCCTGCAAGCCGGTCTTCGAGACCCTGCCCGGCTGGACACAGAGCACGGCCGGTCTGACCAACTGGGAGCAGTTGCCGGCCGATGCCCGCCGGTACCTCGAGCGAGTGCAGGAGCTGGTCGAGGCGCCGATCGACATGGTCTCCACGGGCCCGGACCGCGTGCATACCATCCTGTTGCGCCACCCTTTCCGCGCCTGACCACCCATTTCCGCCACACCGGCCCCGCGCGCCGCTGCACCGAGGAAGATCCATGCTCACCGACGACGGCAAGCACCTGTACGTATCCTGGGACGAATACCACCAGCTGATCGAGCGCCTGGCACTTGCGGTGCACGCCTCGGGCTGGGCGTTCGATCAGATCCTGTGCCTGGCACGCGGGGGCATGCGCCCGGGCGACGTGCTCTCGCGCATCTTCGACAAGCCGTTGGCGATCATGTCGACGAGCTCCTACCGTTCGGAAGCCGGCACCATCCAGGGCCGGCTCGATATGGCCAAGTACATCACCATGCCCAAGGGCGAGCTGGCCGGCCGCGTGCTGCTGGTCGACGACCTTGCCGACACCGGCGTCACCCTGCGCGCGGTGGTCGAGCGCTTGCGTGGCATGCCGGCCATCAGCGAACTGCGCGCGGCGGTGCTGTGGGTCAAGGGCGTATCCAGCTACACGCCGGACTACTATTGCGAAGTGCTGCCGACGAGCCCGTGGATCCACCAACCGTTCGAGGACTACGACAGCCTGGGCACCGATGGGCTGGTGCGCCGGCTTGGCGCCTGAGTGATGCCCTGGCTCGGCAGGGCCGAGGGCACCGGGCAAACAAAAAGGCCGGCGCAACCACGCCGGCCTGATCATCGTCCCTTCCACCCTCGTCGTCCGAGCTGTGTGCCGGTCCAAGTGGACGTGGCGCAGCAGGGAGGGAGAGGGGTGGTGCCCAGGAGAGG
>JADZCL010000290.1 GCA_020851615.1 Rubrivivax sp. | reverse complement strand
GCGACGAGCTGCGAGCCGACATAGCCGGCCGCGCCGGTGACCAGAACGCGGGGCAGCGCCACGCTCAGCCCCCGGGCTCCTCGTGCATCTTCTTGAAGTGGATGAGCCCTGGCGCCCACATGTGCTGCACCGGATCGACGTCCACGTGCACCACCGCGCAGCGGCCGCTGTCCAGCGCCCGCTGCAGCGCAGCCTCCAGCTGGGTCGGGTCGGCCACGCGCTCGCCATGCGCCCCCATGCTGCGCGCAAGCTCGTCGAACGCGATCTCGCCGAGGTCGGCCTTGATCGTCTCCTCGGGCGCGAGCTGCTTGAAGAGCAGCGTCTTGAACGGCCGCAGCATGAACTGCTGGTTCATCTTCACCATGCCCCACTGCTTGTCGGCCAGCACGATGTAGATCACCTGCGCGCCCACCCGCACGGCGGTCTCGACCTCCTGCGGATGAAAGCCGAAGGCGCCGTCGCCGGTGATGCACACCACCGGCAGGCCCGGGCGCGCCACCGCCGCGCCGATGGCCTGCGCCATGCCGGCACCCAGCATGCCGAACTTGAAGGTCGAGACGATCGCGTTCGCGACCAGCGCGGGGTGATGGAACATGGCCCAGATGGTGGCGTTGCCGCCGTCGACGACCCGCACCGATTCGCGTGGGAACACCTTGGCGCAGGTGGCCGCGATGTGCGCCGGGTGCATCGGGATGCGCAGGTCGCACAGCGCCTTGTCCCAGCCGGCCCGATCGTCGCGCAGCGTCTTGCCGTAGGCCTGGATGCGCAGCTGCCGCGGGGACCGCGTGATCGTCTCAAGGCGTGCCTCCAGCGCGTGGGCCAGCAACTCGAGAAAGCGCCGTGCGTCGGCCTGCACCGCGAGGTCGGCGGGCTTGTTCAGGCCCAGGATGTCGGCGTCGATATCGACCTGGATCGTCTTCTGCTGCGCGGGCGAGCGCCAGTAGGGCGGCTTGCCCCACCAGTCGGTCTCGCCCAGGCGCGAGCCGACGATGAGCGCCACGTCGGCTTCATTGCGCACCTGGTGGTTGAGCTTGACGTGCGGCATCGGGATCGCCAGCGGCGAGCTCTCGGGCAACGCGCCGCGGGCGGCCCAGCTCGTCGTCACCGGGGCCTGCAGCAACTCGGCCACGCGGGCCAGGGCCGCAAAGGCCTGCGCGTGCACGACGCCGCTGCCGACGTGGATCATGGGTGCCGCGGCCGCTGCGAGCCAGTCCGCCGCGGTCTCGACTTGCGCCGGTGCGGGGGTGAGCGGCTCCAGCGTGCGGTACTGGGCGGGCGACCAGATCGGCACATCGGCCTTGACCTTGCCGTTCATGATCGTCTCGGGCACGTCCAGGTGCACGACACCGGGGCGCCCGTTCCAACTCTTGCGCAGCGCCTTGCGCATCAGCTCGGGCACGCGCTCGAAGGACGAGACCGCAGCACTCCACTTGGCGATGTGCCCGATCACCCCGGCCTGGTCGAAGCACTGGTAGCTGCCGCCGCGGTCGGGGTACATGATCCCCGGGCGGCGCGCGCTGGTGATCGCCAGCACGCGGTTGCCCTCGGCCTGCTCGACGACCAGCCCCGGCAGCAGGTTGGCCACACCCGGGCCGTTGCTGGCCATGCAGACGCCCAGGCGCCCGGCAAGCCTTGCATAGGTGCCGGCCATGTGCGCGGCGCTGCTCTCGTGGCGCGGCGTCACGATCTCGATGCCCAACCGGTGCAGCGCCGAGTAGAAGCCGAAGTAGGTGCCGTCGATGATGCCGAACACCTTCTCGACACCTTCGGCCTGCAGCATGCGGGCGAGCACTTCGCCACCGGTCACCTGACCCATCGTGCCTGTCTCCTCGCTCGTTTGCGGTCGCCGGCCTCGCGCGGGCCTCGGCCTGATTGTGCGGCGGTACCGCGCGGTCCCCGGTGGGGTCCGGCTCGCGGCGACCATGGCACACTCGCGCGCTTTCGATTTCGACCCCCGATTCCCTTGGACAAGATCGTCGACCAGATCGCCGCCGAACTGAAGGTTCGCGCGGCGCAGGTGCAGGCCGCGGTGGGCCTGCTCGACGGCGGCGCAACCGTCCCCTTCATCGCCCGCTATCGCAAGGAGGCCACCGACGGCCTGGACGATGTGCAACTGCGCGAACTGCAGGTGCGCCTGGTCTACCTGCGCGAGCTGCAGGAGCGGCGCACGGTCGTGCTGCGCAGCATCGCCGAACAGGGCAAGCTCACGGCCGATCTGCAGGCCGCGCTCGAAGCGGCACCCACCAAGCAGGAGCTGGAAGACCTCTACCTGCCCTACAAGCCCCGCCGGCGCACCAAGGGGATGATTGCCCGCGAGGCCGGCCTGGAGCCGCTGGCCGAGCGCCTCTTTGCCGACCCGGCGCTCGATCCACAGGCCGAGGCCGCGGTCTTTGTCAACGAAGAGGCGGGTTTCGCCAGCGTGCAGGCGGTGCTGGAGGGCGTTCGCGACCTGCTCAGCGAACGCTTTGCCGAGGATGCCGCGCTCGTCGGCGTGCTGCGCCAGTGGCTCTGGAGCGAAGGCCTGCTGCAGAGCCGGCTGGTCGCCGGCAAGGACGGCACCTTGCCCGATGCGGCGCGCTTTCGTGACTACTTCGACTACGCCGAGCCCATCCAGCGAGTGCCCTCGCATCGGGCACTCGCGGTCTTTCGCGGGCGTGCGCAGGAGTGGCTCGATGCCCGGCTGGTGCTTGCCGAGGATGTGCCGCCGGGACAGCCTTCGCTGGCCGAAGGCCTGATTGCACGCCAGCTGGGCTGGAGCCACCGACAGCGCCCTGCCGACGAGCTGATCCGCAAGACCATCGCCTGGACCTGGAAGGTGAAGCTGTCGCTGAGCCTGGAGCGCGACCTCTTCGCCCGCCTGCGCGAGGCCGCCGAAGCGGTGGCGATCAAGGTCTTCGGCGACAACCTGCGCGACCTGCTGCTGGCCGCACCGGCGGGCAAGCGCGTCGTGATGGGGCTGGACCCGGGCATCCGCACCGGTGTGAAGGTGGCGGTCGTCAGCGACACCGGCAAGGTGCTGGAAACGGCCACTGTCTACCCCTTCGAGCCGCGCCTGGATGTCGAGGGCAGCCTGCAGGTGCTGGCGCGCCTGGTCGCCACGCATGGCGTGAGCCTGATCGCCATCGGCAACGGCACGGCCAGCCGCGAGACCGACGCCCTGGCCACGCTGCTGCTCGAACGCATGCGCAGGCAGGCCAGCGATGTGGTGCTCGACAAGGTGGTGGTCAGTGAGGCGGGCGCTTCGGTCTACTCCGCCAGCGCGGTGGCAAGCCTCGAACTGCCTGCCCTCGACGTCAGCCTGCGCGGTGCAGTCAGCATCGCGCGGCGACTGCAGGATCCGCTGGCCGAACTGGTCAAGATCGACCCCAAGAGCATCGGCGTGGGCCAGTACCAGCACGACGTCGACCAGACTCAGCTCGCGCGCACGCTCGATGCGGTCGTCGAGGACTGCGTCAACGGCGTCGGGGTCGACCTGAACACGGCGTCGGCGCCACTGCTGGCGCGCGTGTCAGGCGTGTCCGCGACGGTGGCCGCGGCCATC
>JADZCL010000289.1 GCA_020851615.1 Rubrivivax sp. | reverse complement strand
GGCGCGCATGCGATGGACTGCCACTTCCTGCAGGCTCCTTCGGCCGTCAACCTGCCCGTGCGCCTGGCGCTGCTGGACGTCTGGTACCGCAACTTCCACGGCTTCGCGTCGCGCTGCATCGCACCCTACCACCAGGGCCTGGCGCGCCTGCCGGCCTACCTGCAGCAGCTCGAGATGGAGAGCAACGGCAAGCGCGTCGACCGCGAGGGCCGGCCGCTGCAGTGCGCGACCAGCCCGGTGCTGTGGGGCGAGCCCGGAACCAACGGGCAGCACGCCTTCTTCCAGATGCTGCACCAGGGCAGTGATGTCGTTCCGGTCGAGTTCATCCTCGTGCGCCGACCGGCGCATGCACACGCCGACCTGCACGCCAAGCTGCTGGCCAACGGGCTGGCGCAGGCCCAGGCGCTGATGCTTGGCCGCTCAGCCGCGGCGGCAGCCACCGACCCGGCGCCCACGGCGTCTAAGACCCTGGCGGCGGACGTGTTGGCCCGTCACCGCAGTTTTCCCGGCAACCGCCCGAGCACGACACTGGTGCTGGATGAGCTGACGCCGCGCTCGCTCGGTGCGCTGCTGGCGCTCTACGAGCACCGCAGCTTTGTCAGCGGGGTGATCTGGGGCTTGGATGGCTTCGACCAGTGGGGGGTCGAACTCGGCAAGACCTTGTGCAATGCGCTGCTGCCGCGGCTGCACAGCGGCGACGTGGCGGGCCTGGATGCCTCGACGGCAGGGCTGCTGCAGCGGCTGCGCGGCTGAACGCCGCCGCGGGCCTACATGCCCATGTAGGCCTGGCGCACCTTCTCGTCGTGCAACAAGGCATTGGCCGGCCCGCCGAAGATGATGCGGCCGGTCTCCATCACGTAGCCGCGGTCGGCAATCGCCAGCGCCGCGCGGGCGTTCTGGTCGGCCAGGATGATGGTCGTGCCCGCGGCCTTGAGTGCGGCCACATGCTGGAAGACCTCAGCCACCAGACGCGGGGCCAGACCCATGCTGGGTTCGTCCAGCAACAGCAGCCGCGGCTCGGTCATCAGCGCGCGGCCCAGGGCCAGCATCTGCTGCTGGCCGCCCGAGAGCGTGCCGGCCGGATCGTGGCGCTTCTGCACGAGGATGGGGAACATGCCGCAGATCTGTTCCAGGCGCTGGCGCGAGCCACGGGCAAAGGTGCCCAGCAGCAGGTTGTCCTCGACGCTGAGAGCGGGGAAGAGCTGCCGGCCTTCGGGCACCTGGGCAATGCCCAACTGCACGCGCTTGCGTGCCGTGGCGCGTGCGATGTCCTGGCCGTCGAAGCGCAGCGTCCGCACGGTCGCCGGCTGCACGCCGGAGATCGAGCGCATCAGCGTCGTCTTGCCCGCGCCATTGGCGCCGACGATGGCGACCAGCTCTCCAGGCCGCACCTCGAGACTGATGTCGGTGAGCGCCGGAACCCGCCCGTAGCGGCTGTCCAGACCCTGGACTTCGAGGATCGCCTGCGTCATTGCACGCCCACCCCGTGGTCGCGGGCTTCGCCACCGCCGGCGGCGGATGCCGCGCCTTCGGCGCCCAGGTAGGCCTCGATCACGCGCGCGTCGCGGCTGACTTCGGCCGGCGTGCCTTCGGCAAGCACCTCGCCGTGGTCGAGTACCAGCACGCGGTCGCTGATCTCCATCACCAGGTGCATGTTGTGCTCGACCAGCACGACCGCCGTGCCCTCAGCGGCCAGACGCCGGGCGACGACGTCGATCTCGCGCGCCTCGGTGTGGTTGAGGCCGGCCGCGGGCTCGTCCAGCAGCAGCAGGCGGGGTTCGGTGGCCAGTGCGCGGGCGATCTCAAGGCGCTTGAGCGCGCCGTAGGGCAGGGTGTCGGAGGCCGAATCGATGTAGGCGCCCAGACCCACGCGCTCCATCAGGGCGATCGAGTCGGCACGGCAGCGGGCTTCGTCGCGCGCCATCGCCGGCGTGCGCAGCAGCGAGGGCAGCAGTGCGCAGCGCTGACGCAGGTGGCGCCCGGTCATCACGTTGTCCAGCGCGCTCATGTTGAAGAAGATCTGCAGGTTCTGGAAGGTGCGGGCCAGTCCGGCGGCAGCGAAGCGGTGCGTGGGCTGTCCGGTGAGGTCGGTGCCGGCGAATTGGATCGCGCCGGCATCGGGCCGGTAGATGCCGGTCAGCATGTTCAGCAGCGTCGTCTTGCCGGCGCCGTTGGGGCCGATGATCGAGTAGATCTGCCCGGGCTCGACGGCGAAGGTGATGCCCTCCAGCACGCGCACGCCGCCGAAGCGCTTGGCCAGTCCATTGACGGAGAGGAGACTCATCGGGTGCTCACGATCCCGGGCGGCGCGCCCAAAGGCGCGCCAGGGTGGGCACGACCCCGCGCGGGAAGAAGATCATCGTGGCCACCAGCACGCCGCCGAAGACCATCGTCTCGTAGTCCTTGAAGACGGTCAGCAACTGCGGCAGCAGCGTCAGGATCGCTGCGCCGACGAGTGCGCCCCAGATCGATGCCATGCCGCCGAAGACGACCATGATGACCAGTTCGACCGAGTGCAGGAAGGACGACTTGGACGGCGTGATGAAGCCCGAGTAGTGCGCCATCAACGCGCCCGAGAGCGCGGCCAGAACCGCCGAGATGACGAACACCGCCAGCTTCCAGCGTGCAATCACGATGCCCACCGTCTCGCCGGCGACCTCGGAGCCGTGCACGGCGCGCAAGGCGCGCCCCACCGGCGAGTCGATCAGGTTGGTGGCCAGCCACACGGACGCCCACAGCACCGCCGCGGCGATGCCGTACCAGAGCTTTTCGCCGGCCAGCGTGAAGCCGAGGATGACCAGCGGCGGCACGCTCATGCCGTCGGGGCCGCCGGTCAGGCGGTCCTCGTTGGTCAGCACCAGGTTGACGATGATCCCCAGGCCCAGCGTGGCCATCGCCAGGTAGTGGCCCTTGAAGCGAAGCGTGGGCTTGCCGACGATGGCGGCCAGCACGCCGATGGCGGCGACCGCGGTCGCAAGCGACAGCCAGGTCGGCCAGCCGTAACGCGTGGCCAGCAGGGCACTGCCGTAGCCGCCGAGCGCGAAGAAGGCCGCGTGGCCCAGGCTGATCTGCCCCGCGTAGCCGATCAACAGGTTCAGGCCCAGGCAGACGACCGCGTTCAGGATCACCAGGACCGCCACTTCGTAGAAGTAGCTGTTGGGGAACAGGAAGGGCACGACGACGAGCAACGCCGCCAGCAGCACCAGCGCCCGCGTGCGACCCGCGCGCAGGGATCCTGCGGCCGTGCGGCCGCTGGGCGAAGAATCAGACCCGGTCGCCACTGCGCGCTCCGACAAGCCCGGTGGGCAGGAAGAACAGCACCACGAGGATCATCACGAAGGCGATGACGTCCTTGTAGGCCGAGGAGAGGAAGCCCGCGCCGAAGGCTTCGATCAGGCCCAGGAGCAAGCCACCGGCAACCGCGCCGGCGAAGCTGCCCAGGCCGCCGAGCATGGCCGCTGCGAAGCCCTTGAGGCCCAGCATGATGCCGATCTCCGCCGAGGTGAGCGTGATCGGCGCGGTCAGCACGCCACCCAGCGCGCCAAGCAGCGCCGCCAGCGCGAAGCTCACGCGCATGATGATGCGCGTGTCGATGCCCATCAGCCGGGCCGCCAGCGTGTTCTGCGCCGTGGCCTGCATCGCCTTGCCGAACAGCGTGCGGTTGAAGAACAGGCCCAGCAGCACGACCGCGATCACCGTGCCGCCGATCACCCACAGGCTCTGCGGCACCAGCGTGGCGCCGAAGAAGGCGATCGGGTCCTGGCCGCTGAAGGCCGGCAGCGCATGGATGCCCTTGCCCCAGACGACCTGCGCCAGGCCGCGCAGGAAGAGCGAGACACCGATGGTGACGATGATCAGCGTGACGACGTCGTTGCCGTGTGCGGGCTCGATGGCCAGCCGCTCGACGAGCAGGCCAACGATCATCGCCGCGGCCACTGCCAGCGGCACCGCCGCCACCAGCGGCAGACCCAGCGCGACGAAGCTCACCGCGCTCATGCCGCCGACCATCACGAACTCGCCCTGCGCGAAGTTGATCGCGTGGCAGGTGTTGTAGATGATCGAGAAGCCCAGCGCGATGAGCGCGTAGATGGCTCCGGCCGTGAGGCCGGAGGCAAGGAACTGGAGCCAGGCACCGCCCATTTCTGTGAACCTCGGTCGAGCAGCAGGGGAGGGAGGTGCGTGGCCGCAGGGCGCCTGCTGCGCCTTACTTCACCAGCGTCCAGGTGCCGTTGCGCACCTCGAGCATGCGGAAGGCGCTCAGGTCCAGGCCCATGTGGTCGGTGGGCGACATGTTCACGACGCCGCCGGTGCCGACGTAGCCCTTGGTCGCCTCGATCGCGTCGCGCACCTTGGCGTGGTCGGTGCTGTTGGCGGCCTTCATCGCGTTGATGGCGATCATGAAGCCGTCGTAGGCGTGACCGCCGAACGTGGAGACGTCGGACTTGTAGCGCGCGCCGTAGTCCTGGGTGTACTTGGTGACGACGCCCTTCTGCGGGTCGTTGGCCGGCAGGATGTCGGCCACCAGCAGGGCTGCTGCGGGCAGGCGCACGCCTTCGGCGGCGTCACCCGAGAGCTTGATGAACTCCTTGGAGGCGACGCCGTGCGACTGGTACAGCGGCTGCGACAGGCCGAGCTGCTTGTAGTTGCGCGTGACGATGGCCGGACCCTGGCCGAAGCCGGCGTTGAGCACGGCCTGCGCGCCGCTGCCCTTGATCTTGGTGAGCTGCGCGGTCATGTCGGTGTCGGCAGCGCCATAGGTCTCGTCGGCGACGATCTGGATGCCGTCAGTGGGCGCGACCTTCAGGCACTCGGCGCGCATCGACTTGTCGAAGCCACCGCTGCCCGAGATCAGGGCGGCCTTGGTGAAGCCGCGCGCCTTCATGTCGACGAAGATCTTCTGGCAGGCCATGCGGTCGGTGTGCGGGGTCTTGAAGACCCACTTCTTCACCGGCTCGATGATGACCACGGCCCCGGCCAGGGAGATGAAGGGCACGCCGGCTTGTTCGGCCAGCGGCACCGCGGCCATGGTCTCGCCGGTGGAGGAGCCGCCGATCAGCACGTCGACCTTGTCCTGCTCGATCAAGCGCTTGGTGAAGGTACGCGCCTTCTCGGCGTCGCCGGCGGAGTCGTAGGAGATGAGTTCGATCTTGCGGCCGAGCACGCCGCCCGCGGCGTTGGTCTGGTCGACCAGCATCTTGAGTGTCTTCTCCTCGGGGTCGCCGAGGAACGAGGCCGGGCCGGTGACGGCAAGGAAGGCGCCAACGCGGATCGGCGCCTGTGCCTTGGCACCGACGGCGCCAAGAGCCATGACGGCAGCGAAGCTGCTCGTGCCGATCAGGCGCAGTGCGGAATGGACAAGACTCATCTGATGTCTCCTTGGATGCGGTGCGCGGCCACGCCGGCAAGAGCGCCTGCGCCCGGTCTGCGTGAAGAGGAGGCCCCCGCCGCCTCCGTCGCCACGGGGACAGCGGGCGCATTATGGTAAGCCGATGCCAGTATTGAATTTGATCTGGATCGGGTTTTCGCCGGGCCACCCAAGAAGGGTTGCGGGTTTCCCCGCCTTGCACGACGCACGACTTGCGCAGCGAACGGTGCAAGGCGCAGGCCTTGACGCTCAGTTCGGCGGCGCCACCGGCTGCCCACGCAGGCGAGCCCAGAACCAGGGCAGGGCGCGTTGCAGATCGACCCGACTCCCCACTGCCAACGGCGCCGGCAGCGGCCGCAACGGGCTGGCACGACGTGCCAGCGCGAAGCAGAAGCTGTAGTGCGGCTGCGCGCCCATGCGCAGATCGCAGATGCGCACCAGCCGGTCTGCCTCGTCGACCTTGTAGAAACCGTGGCTGAAGGCACGCACGCGCGCGGCCTGAGCGTTGGTGTCGGCGAGTGTGCCCAGTGCGGCGTCCAAGGCGGCGCCGCGCGCGTAGCGCTCGACGTGCAGCGGGCCCGGTGGATCCAGCAACGACCGGTAGCCCTCGAGGAAATGCGCGCCGTCCAGCGCGACCACGCGCCACAGCAGCACGCTGAAGCCGGCCGGCGTGACGAGCAGCTGTTCGCTGCGCAACTGCGGCAGGCCTTGTGCGCGCAGTGCGAGCAGCGCCTCGTTGCGCACGGTGTGCTGCGCCAGCACCCCCGCCGCCAGGTACAGGACACCGAGCAGCAGGCCGACGTCGTTGGCGCGCAGGCTGGCGGCCTGGCCGCGGCGCGCCAGCGCCCAGGCCACGCCGAACAGCCAGGGCAGCGTCACCAGGGGGTCGATGATGAACACGCTGCCAACGGCGAACGGATGGCTGCTGAAGGGCTGCGCCAGCTGTGTGCCGTAGATGGTGAGCGTGTCCAGCAGCGGATGCGTGACCAGCGCCAGCCAGAGTGCCAGGCCCCAACGTCGCCACAGCGCGCCCTCGCCGTGCAAGCGGGTGACGGCGGCCGTGAGTGGCAGGGCAAGGAGCGTCAGCCACAAGAGCGCATGTGAATGCGCCCGGTGCAGCACCATGTTCAGGATCGGGTCGCCGTGGTCGATGAACACGTCCAGGTCCGGCAGCGTCCCGGCCACCGCGCCCCAGAGCGCGGCCTTCCACACCGCGGTGCGCCGGCGCATGACCGCAACGCTGACCGCTGCGCCGAGCGCGATCTGCGTCAGCGAGTCCATTGCGGGATCGGCTTGGGGAGTGGCTGGCGAATTCAGTCTGCGGCGACTGCACCCGTGTCGGCCAGGCCCTGCACGGCCTGCCGCACCGCCTGCCTGGCCTGCTCGACCACGCGCAGCTTCCATGCCGGCGTGTCGGTGTAGAAGGCGTCGCGGGTGGCGCGCTTGATCGACCGGCGCAGGGCGGCTGGCGCCTCGGGGTGGTTCTCGAGCCATTGGTCGGCGCGCAGGGCCCGCATCACCTGCGTCAGCGGCAGCGTGCCGTACTCGAGTGCGATGCCCGTGTACTCGGCCTGCGGGCACTCCTCGTAGATGGCCTCGAAGATCATGCCCGACAGCCGTGCCGAGGTCGACGTGCCGTCGTAGATCGAGGTCACCGCGTCGCCCCACCAGGCGCGCGCGCGGGCCAGCGGCGCAGCGGCGTCGCGTGCAGCGAAGATGCGCTCGCCGTGGCCGCTCTCGCCCAGGCCCGTGTGCAGGTCGATCAGCGCCAGGCGGCGGCAGTGCCGTGCGTGATCCTGCAGGACATGGCGCCAGGTGATGTGGCTCCAGGTCGGTCCGCTCCCGGCGAAGAACAGGCCCTGCTCGTCATCGTGCTGGCCGCGGCTGATCGCTTCCTGGAACGCCCTCATGCCGCGGCGCGCGATGAAGCTGTCGAGCACCTGTTCGGCCGCCGGTGGCGGCGGCCAGCTCGTCGGCACGAGCGCGTGCGCCAGCTCCAGATAGTCGGCGTTGACCGGCAGCGGGCCGTGGAAGGGGACGAAGTTGCGGTTGAGGTCGACGTTCTCCTGCGTCGTGCGCCGCCACCACGAGAAACCCCAGGGGTTGAGCCCGTGCACGAAGAGCAGGGCCACACCGGCGTGGGCCGCGGCCTGCTGCAATTCGCGGTCGGCGAGCAGTGCGACCTGGATGCCCGAGCCGCAGAAGCCCTCCACGCCGTGGCAGGCGCTGCTGATGACCAGCACGGCCTGCGCGTCCGGGGCGCCCAGGCGGCCCACATCCAGCGCCAGTTCCTCACCGTCAGCGCCCCGCAGCGGGTGGCGGTGCGCGTGCAGCTCAAGGCCGGCGAGTTCCGCGGCCGCCAGGAACTTGCTGCGGGCCTCGCCGTAGCTCTGCGCAAAGCCGTCGACGATGCGCTCGTTCATGCTCGACTCCATGCGTGCACCCCGGCTCAGGCGGGCGTGGCCAGCCACTGCTCCGCCAGGCGCACCCAGGCCGTGGCGCCGATCGGGATCAGCTCGTCGTTGAAGTCGTAGTTCGGGTTGTGCAGCATGCAGGGGCCCTCGCCGTGGCCGTGCGCGCGGTGGCTGCCGTCGCCGTTGCCGATCACGAAGTAGCAGCCGGGCTTGGCCTGCAGGAAGTAGCTGAAATCCTCCGAGCCCATCGTCGGTTCGTACTCGAGCACGTTCTCGGCTCCCACCACCTGTGCCAGCGCCTGGCGCGCAAAAGCCGTCTCGGCCGCATGATTGATCGTCGGCGGGTAGTTGCGCTGGAACTGGAACTCGCAGCGTGCCTGGTAGGCCGCGCAGATCTGCTCCGCGAGCACCTGCATGCGTTGCTGGATGAGATCGAGCACCTCGTTGCTGAACACCCGCACCGTGCCCTGCAGCGTGCAACTGTCGGGGATGACGTTGGTCGCCTCGCCGGCGTGGATCATCGTGACCGAGATGACCGCCGTGTCCAGCGGGCGCTTGTTGCGCGTGACGATGGTCTGCAGCGCCTGCACGAGCTGGCAGGCCACCGGGACCGGATCGATGCCGTCGTGCGGCATCGCCGCGTGGGCACCCTTGCCATGGATGGTGATCTTGAAGTCGTTGGAGCCGGCCATCATCGGCCCGGCGCTGAGCGCGAACTGGCCCGCCTTCATCCCCGGCCAGTTGTGCATGCCGAAGATGGCCTCCATCGGAAAGCGGTCGAAGAGCCCGTCCTTCATCATCTCGCGTGCACCGCCACCGCCCTCCTCGGCGGGCTGGAAGACGAGGTAGACGGTGCCGTCGAACTGGCGGTGCCTGGCCAGATGCCTGGCCGCAGCCAGCAGCATCGCGGTGTGGCCGTCGTGGCCGCAGGCGTGCATGCGCCCGTGGTGGGTGCTGCGGTGCGGGAAGTGGTTGTGCTCCGTCATCGGCAGCGCGTCGATGTCGGCGCGCAAGCCGACCGCACGCGAGCTGCTGCCGTTCTTCACGATGCCCACGACGCCGGTCTTGCCCAGGCCGCGGTGGATGGGGATGCCCCACCCGGTCAGCGTGCGCGCAATCAGGTCGGCGGTGCGCGTTTCCTCGAAGCACAACTCCGGGTGGGCATGGAGATCGCGGCGCAGCGTGGCGATCTCCGGAGCGGCGGCGAGGATGGATTCGATCATCTGCATGGCAGGCAGGCGCCGCGTCGCGGCGGCTCGGTCTGGTCGGTGGAGGGGCCAGTCTATGCCCGCCATTGCGACCTGTGCACACGCGGTGTCATCGCCCGCAGTGCCTTGAAGCGCAGGACCGAAGAACTCGCTGCCAGCCGTGGCAAGTCGGGTGCCGCGATGAGCTGCGGCGTCCTTCAGAACAAGTGCTCGGCCAGGAAGGCCGTGGCACGTCCGTGGGCCAGGGCGGCGCTGCGGGCGTCGTAGGTGTTGCGCTCCCAGCAGTTGAAGCCGTGATCCGCGCCTGGGTAGACGTGCACTTCGGCGGTGTGGCCGACCAGGGCCTGGCGGACCTGTTCGACGGCCGCGGGCGGGATGTAAGCGTCGCGTTCGGCGTAGTGGAACTGCAGCGGGCAGCGGATGTCGGCTGCGCGGTCGAGCAGGTTGTGGATGCCGCCGCCGTAGAACGGCACCGCGGCGTCGATCGCGGTGCTGGTCGCGGCCAGCCACGCCAGCCGGCCCCCCATGCAATAGCCCAGAGCGCCAACCTTGCGCGTGCCGACCTCGGGCCGCTCACGCAGCGTCGTGACAGCGAGGGTGATGTCGTCCAGGAGGTCCACGGCCTGGCAGGCGTTAGCCAGGGCTATGCCCTGCTGGCGGTCCGCGTCGGCGTAGCCGAGCTCGATGCGTGCGCGTTGGCGCCAGAACACGTCGGGCGCGAGGACGACGAAGCCGTCCCCCGCGTATTGCTCGGCCACCGTGCGGATGTGGTGGTTGACGCCGAAGATCTCCTGGAAGAGGACGAGGCCGGGGCCGCGGCCGGCTGGCGGCAGTGCGAGGTAGGCGTCGAAGCCGGGCGCGAGGCCGACCCACTGCGTGCGGACGGGGGTGTTCATCGGGGGCTTGCTCCTGCGTGCGACGGCTGGGCGCCGTTCGCGTTGGCTGATGTTCAGTAGGTGCGCCCCTTGCGGTATTGCGCATGCGGGCGCCGCTGCAGTGCCGCCGCAGACGCCAGCGCCGCAAACGAGGCGCCGGCGTGGGCGTGCGAGATCGCCAGGCCCAGCGCGTCGGCGGCGTCGCGCCCGGGTTGCGTCGGCAGTGCCAGCAGCCGGCGCACCATCTCCTGCACCTGGCTCTTGTTGGCCAGCCCGTGGCCGACCACGGCCTTCTTCATCTGCAGTGCGGTGTACTCCGCCACCGGCAGGCCGCCCGCCACCAGTGCCGCCAGTGCCGCCCCGCGCGCCTGACCCAGCAGCAGCGTGCTCTGCGGGTTGACGTTGACGAAGACGATCTCGACCGAGGCCTGCGCGGGTTGGTAGCGCTGCACCACCTCGCGCACGCCCTCGAAGATCAGCTTCAGGCGCAGCGGCAGGTCGCCGCGTGGCGCCTCGGCGGTGCAGATGGTGCCGCTGGCCACGTAGGCGAGTCGCTGCCCCTGCGCTTCGACGACGCCAAAGCCGGTGCGTTGCAGGCCGGGATCGATGCCGAGGATGCGCATCGCGGCGTGTGCAGCGGCACACCGTGCCTGCTTACAGGCGCTCGAAGATCGCCGCGATGCCCTGTCCGCCGCCGATGCACATCGTCACCAGCGCATAGCGGCCACCGGTGCGTTGCAGTTCGTACAGCGCCTTGGTGGCGATGAAGGCACCCGAGCAACCGATCGGGTGCCCCAGCGCAATCGCGCCGCCGTTGGGGTTGGTCTTGGCCGGATCGAGTTCGAGGCCGCGCGAGACGGCAATCGCCTGCGACGCAAAGGCCTCGTTGCTCTCGACCACGTCCATCTGGCCGATCGTCATGCCGGCCTTCTTCAGCGCGAGCCGGGAGGCCGGGATCGGGCCTTCACCCATCACGTCGTTGGGCACGCCGGCGACGGCGTAGCTGACCAGGCGCGCGATCGGCTTGTGGCCGGCCTTGGCGGCGGTCTCGGCGTCACCGAGCACGAAGAAGGCGGCGCCGTCGTTGATGCCCGAGGCGTTGCCCGCGGTCACGGTGCCGTCCTTCTTGAACGCGGGCTTGAGCTTGGCCAGCGTCTCCATCGTCGTGCTGGCCTTGACGTATTCGTCGGTGTCGAAGACGACCTCGCCCTTGCGGGTCTGCTTGACGATGGGCACGATCTGGCTCTTGAAGCGGCCCTCGGCGATGGCGGCTGCCGCGCGCCGCTGCGACTCCACCGCGAGCGCGTCCTGCTGCTCGCGCGTGATGCCCCACTTGCTGGCCAGGTTCTCGGCGGTGATGCCCATGTGGCCGACGCCGAAGGGGTCGGTGAGGGCGGCGACCATCGCGTCGAGCAGCTTGGTGTCGCCCATGCGCGCGCCGTTGCGCATGGCCGTCGAGAGGTAGGCGCCACGGCTCATGACCTCGACGCCACCGCCGACGCCGTAGTCACAGTCACCGAGCAGGATGTTCTGCGCCGTCGTCACGATGCCCTGCAGGCCCGACGAGCACAGGCGGTTGACGGCCATCGCCACGCTGTCCATCGGCAGCCCGGCCTGGATGCTGGCCACACGGGCCACGTAGGGGTAGCGGCTCTCGGTGGGGATGCAGTTGCCCACGGTGACGTAGTTGATCACCTTGGGGTCGACGCCCGAGCGCTCGACCGCTGCCTTCATCACGGTGCCGGCCAGCTCGGCCGGCTCGATGTCCGCCAGCGACCCGCCGTAGCTGCCGATCGCCGAACGCACTGCACTCAACACCACCACGTCACGCTTGCTCATGGGAATCCTCCAGGGTCGAAAAAACGGGTCGGGCCACGGCCGCCTGGGCGGGCCTTGGGCGTGCATTCTGCGCCCGGAAGGGCTTCACCGCGCTTACGCGGGAATGCGTAAGCCCGGCGGTGGCGCTCTGCGCGGCGCTCAATGCCTGAAGTGGCGCGTGCCGGTGAAGACCATGGCGACGCCGCGCTCGTCGGCCGCGGCGATGACTTCCTCGTCGCGCATCGAGCCCCCGGGCTGGATGACGCAGGCCGCGCCCTCGTCGATGACCACATCCAGGCCATCGCGGAAGGGGAAGAAGGCGTCGCTGGCGACGGCGGCGCCCTGCAGCGACAGGTCGGCGTTGCCGGCCTTGATGCGCGCGATGCGGGCACTGTCGACGCGGCTCATCTGCCCGGCACCCACGCCCAGCGTCATTCCGCCGCCGCAGAAGACGATGGCATTGCTCTTCACGAACTTGGCCACCTTCCAGGCAAAGACCAGGTCGGCAAGCTGCGCCGGGGTCGGCGCCTTGCGCGTGACCACGCGCAACTCCGCGGCAGCGACGTTCTTGATGTCGGGCGTCTGCAGCAGCATGCCGCCGCCCACGCGCTTGAAGTCCAGCGGGTTGTGCGCCGCGCCGGGTGCGACCTCGAGCAGGCGCATGTTCTGCCGGGTGGAGAAGACCGCCAGCGCGGCCGGGCTGATGGCCGGGGCGATCAGCACCTCGACGAACTGCTTGTTCTCGGCGATGCGCCGTGCGGTCGCTTCGTCCAGCGCATGGCTGAGCGCGACGATGCCGCCGTAGGCCGAGGTCGGGTCGGTTTGCCAGGCCTTGTGGTAGGCCTCCTCGAGCGTGGCGCCAACGGCCACGCCGCAGGGGTTGGCGTGCTTGACGATGACGCATGCGGGCTGGCCTTCGAAGCTGCGCACGCATTCCCAGGCGGCATCGGCGTCGGCGATGTTGTTGTAGCTCAGCTCCTTGCCCTGCACCTGTCGCCAGCCCGCCAGCAGCCCGGCGCCGGGAACTCCCTCGCGATAGAAGGCCGCGGCCTGGTGCGGGTTCTCGCCGTAGCGCATGTCCTGCGTCTTGGCCAGCTGCAGCGTGTAGACCTGAGGAAAGGGCGCGCGCGACGGCACGGCAGCCATCTCATCCTCGGCGCCGGCCTGCAGTGCGCCCAGGTAGTTGGCGATCATGCCGTCGTAGGCGGCGGTGTGCGCGTAGACCTTGCAGGCCAGCTTGAAGCGGGTTGCGCGGCGCACGCTGCCCTCACCCAGTTCAGCCAGCACCTGCGCGTAGTCGGCCGGGTCGATCACCACGCTGACGTCGGGCCAGTTCTTGGCCGCGGCGCGCAGCATCGCCGGGCCGCCGATGTCGATGTTCTCGATCGCGTCCTCGAGCGTGCAGTCGGCGCGTGCGGTCGCCTGCGCGAAGGGATAGAGGTTGACCACCAGCAGGTCGATGGTGGCGATGCCGTGCTCGGCCAGCGCCGCCATGTGTGTCGGCAGCTCGCGTCGTGCCAGCAGCCCGGCGTGGATGCGCGGGTGCAGGGTCTTCACGCGGCCGTCGAGCATCTCGGGGAAGCCGGTCACGTCGGCCACTTCGGTCACCGGGATGTCGGCGTCGGTGAGCAGCCGCGCCGTGCCCCCGGTGGACAACAGCCGGACCCCGAGGCGGTGCAGCGCGCGGGCGAAGTCGACCACGCCGGCCTTGTCGGAGACGGAGATCAGGGCGGTGAGAGCAGACATGGCAGAGGCAATGCAGGGAGAAGACCGGGCCGCGCACCGTGCCGGCGGCCCACCGGCGGATCAGGGAAGGAGCTTGTGCTCCAGCAGCTTGCGGCGCAGGGTGTTGCGGTTGATGCCCAGCCACTCCGCGGCCTTGCTCTGGTTGCCCGCGGCGCGCTGCATCACGACGTCCAGCAGCGGCCGCTCGACGGCCTGGATGATCATCGCGTGGACCTCGTCGGGCTCGGTGCCGCGCAAGTCGTCGAAGTACTGCTCGATCGCCGCGCGCACGCTCTCCTCCAGCGGCCTGTGCCTCACGCGCATTGCGCGACCTTCACGGGGCGTGTGACGAGTGAGGAGTCGTCGCCCCCCGTGCCCGCGGCGGGCGGCCGCGGCAGCCGCGGATGCACGGCCGCCAAGGCGTCGAAGTAGTCACGCAGCGCGCGCAACTGGGCGTCGGCGTCGTCCAGCGCGTTCATGCGCGCACGAAAGGCCTCGCCGCCGGGCAGCGCACGCACCGCCCAGCCGATGTGCTTGCGCGCACTGCGCACGCCGGCCTGCTCGCCGTGATGGGCGTAATGGTCCAGCAGGTGCACGTGCAGCCATGCCGCCACGTCGACCGTGGCTGGTGGCGGAGCGTCGGTGCCGGTGGCAAGGAAGTGCGCGATCTCGCCGAAGAGCCACGGCCGGCCCTGCGCGGCGCGGCCGATCATCAGCCCGTCGACCCGTGTCTGCTGCAGCACCGCGCGCGCCTTGCGGGGCGAGTCGATGTCGCCGTTGGCGAGCACGGGGATCGCAAGCGCGGCCTTCACCGCGCCTGCGGTCTCGTACTCGGCCGCGCCCTTGTAGCCCTGCTCGCGCGTGCGGCCGTGGATGGTGATGAGCGCCACGCCGGCGTCCTGCGCCGCGCGCGCCAGGGCCAGCGCGTTGCGCTCGGCAGCACTCCAGCCGCTGCGCATCTTCAGGCTCACTGGCACGCCGTGCGGGGCGCAGGCCCGGACCACCTCCGTAACGATCGCCAGCGCCAGCGCCTCGTTGCGCATCAGCGCCGAGCCCGCCCAGGTGTTGCAGACCTTCTTGGCCGGACAACCCATGTTGATATCGATGATCTGTGCGCCCTGGTCGATGTTGTGGCGCGCGGCATCCGCCATCTCGGTGGGGTCCACGCCCATGATCTGCACCGCCACCGGCCCGGGCTCGCCGGCGTGGTCGAGGCGGCGCAGGCTCCTGGCCGACTGGCGCAGATCGGGGCGGCTGCTCACCATCTCGCTGACCGCATGGCCGGCGCCCAGGCGGCGGCACAACTGGCGGAAGGGCCGATCGGTGACGCCGGCCATGGGCGCCACGACGAGGCGGTTTGGCAGCGTGTAGGGGCCGATCTTCATGTGGACAGGAGGAATGGCGCGCGCCGTGGGTGCCTAAAAAGGAGGCAGCAGTATAGCGGCCG
>JADZCL010000288.1 GCA_020851615.1 Rubrivivax sp. | reverse complement strand
GCCCTGAGCCAGGCGCCGCCTGAGCCGCAATGAGATCGGTCAAAGACCCGGCGCGAAACCCACTCGACAATGGGGCCATACGGACCTCCATGTACAGGACGACCTCATGACTTTCACGCGCCAGGTTTCCCGCCAGCTCGACGACGAGCACCGCAGCAGCATCGACCTGCTCGACCGCGTCGGTCATGCCCTCACGAGCGGTGACGCGGCGGCCCTGGACAAGCTGGCCACGCCGCTGTTGCGCCAGCTCGAGCACGAGATCGGCCACCACTTCGGCTTCGAGGAAGGTGAGCTCTTCCCGCGCATGATGGAAGCCGGCGACGGCGAGCTGGCTTCCCTGCTGGCCGAGGAGCACGGCACGATCCGCATGGTCGCCGACGAGTTGCGCCCGCTGGCCGAGCAGCTTGCCGCCGGCAGCCTGGCCGCCGGCGATCGTCCGACGCTGGTGCGCCTGGCCAAGGAACTCGTCGAACGGCAGGTCGCCCACATCCAGAAGGAGACGATGGCGCTGCTGCCGCTCCTGGAGGACCTGCTGGACGACGACACCGACCGCGAACTCGCCTTCACCTACGCCACCGGCGCCTGAAAGCCGCCGCCCGCCGGCCCGCACGCATTCCCTCCCGCCCTCCCCCACCCCTTCACGGAGCCAGTTGCCATGCCCACTCCCGCTGCCAACGTCACCGTCACCATCCGACCCCTGCAGCCCGCCGACCTCGAGTCCGTCGTTGCCGTCGATGCCGGTTTCGAGGGGCGTTCGCGCCGCGACTACATCGAGCGCAGGCTGCATGCCGCGCAGCAGCACCCCGAGCAGCACGCGCAGTTCGCGGCCATGCACAACGGGGA
Source organism: Rubrivivax sp. (assembly GCA_020851615.1). Lineage (GTDB taxonomy): Bacteria > Pseudomonadota > Gammaproteobacteria > Burkholderiales > Burkholderiaceae_C > Rubrivivax. Next base: position 11,884 of record JADZCL010000288.1, on the reverse strand, counting down.
GCTCGCCGGCTACATGCTGGCGCGCCTGGTTCAGGGCGACTTCGGCCGCCGCGAACCCTTGCTGCGCATCGAGTTGATGGGTCTGCGCCCAGAGCTGGCACGCACCGGCGTCGGCCGCCGCCTGTTCGAGGCGTTGCAGGGTTGGGCACAGCGCCGCGGGGCCAGTGAGGTGCGCACCGTGGCGACCTGGAAGCGCGGCGGCCTGCTGGCCTGGCTGGCCGCAATGGGCTTCGAGCTGGCGCAGAGCATCGTCGTCGAAAGCAGGGTGGGCGACAGCCAGCTCTATGCCGACCGTGACGGTCCCCTGGCCAACGATCCCGGCCAGGGGCCGGGCCGGGAAGTCGACTTCGGTCGCCATGAGAGCAACGATCAGGAGCGCTTTGCACGCCACGGTACGGAGGTGCGGGCGATGACGCCCGCCGACCTTGACGCCATCGTGCGCATCGACCGCGAGAAGCTCGGCACCGATCGGCGCGCCTATCTTGCCGCCAGGCTGGCCGAGGCCGAAGCCGACAAATCGATCCGGGCCTCACTGTGTGCGCACAGCGACGGCACGGTGGTCGGCTACCTGATGGCGCGCGCCGACCTGGGCGACTTCGGCCGCGCCGAGCCGGTGGCGGTGATCGACACGCTGGGTGTCGACGAAGGCTATGCGCACCGCGGCATCGGCCATGCGCTGATGAGTCAGCTCTTCGCCAACCTGGGCGCGCTGCGCGTGGACGCCGTCGAATGCCCGGTGCCGCTGCGGCAGACGGCGCTGCTGGGCTTCCTGGTGTCCTGCGGCTTTCGCAAGGCGCCGCGCCTGGTGTTCCGCCGCCGGCTCTGAGCAGCGCCGCCGGCGCAGGGCTGAGCGGCGCCGCGGCGCGCATGGCTGCCGTGGGTGCAATGCCCACGCTGCGCCTGCAAGCGTGCACGATGCCACGCTGAGGCCGCCGCTACGGCCCACCGCCACTGCCGCGTCATCGCGACGCATGATGCACAGGCCAGTCCCCTTCGGTCGAATGCGGGCGTGCGTCAGGGAAAGCGGGACTCCCCGCCACCCACGCACTCCACCTGACCAAAGGAGAGTGCCATGGCACCAAAGATTGCATTCGCATGCGTAGTCGTGTCGTTGCTGATGGCCGCGTGCAGCGGGAGCGGGCGTGATGCGCCCGGTACGGGCGCCGTTGCCAACGTGCCTGGCCTGGCCACGTCGGCACACGCGCCACGTGTGCTCGACGCCATGGCACAGGAGCTTGGGGTACGGCTGTACCGGGACTACCGTGCGGGACCCACCCAGTCCATCCACGCCACCGAAGCCACGCACCCGGTGTCCAGCAGCGCGGCTTCGTTTGCCGGGCCCAACCAGAACAGCTGCCACCTCTATCAGGACGAGGACACCCGCGTCGATACCACGGCCCCAGCCAATGCGCGCTTTGTCGGCTGCAGTGTGCGCTGGTACTCGGCGCAGGCCGGCAGTACACGCGACCAGGTGAGCGATTACCGGCACGCCTTCGTGTTGGTGCCCGATGCAGAAGGTGGCTTTGCGCTGCACAGCCGCGCGCGCCAGATCGTGGATGACTGCCGGCCGCACTGCGGGCGGCAGCTCGGCAGCCATGCCATGCCGATGGTGGATTAGCTGCTCACGCGTTCTGGCGCGGCGTCAATGCGTCTTGCAGCGTTCGTGCGCCGACGATGAGCTCCAGCACTTCGCTTGCGCCTTCGTAGATGCGCAGGGCGCGGATCTCGCGGTACAGGCGCTCGACGACCGAGCCCTGCACGACGCCCAGGCCGCCGAAGAGCTGCACCGCGTCGTCGATCACCTTCTGCGCCGCTTCGGTGGCGTAGAGCTTGGCCATCGACGCCTCGCGCGTGACGCGCACGCGCTGCACGTCCTTGGTCCAGCCGGCGCGATAGACCATGAGCGCCGAGGCATCCAGCGCCACCGCCATCTGGCCGATCTTCTGCTGTGTCATCTGGAAGTCGGCAAGCGTCTTGCCGAACATGCGCCGCGCATGCACGCGCTGCAGCGCTTCGTCCAGGGCACGCCGCCCGAAGCCCAGTGCCGCCGCGCCAACGGTGGTGCGGAAGCTGTCGAGCGTGCCCATGGCGATCTTGAATCCGCCGCCGGCTTCGCCCAGCAGAGCGTCGTCACCAACACGGCAGTCGTTCAATTTGACGAGCCCCAGCGGATGCGGCGCGATCACCGGGATGCGCTCGCTGGCGTCGAGCCCTGGCGTGCGGGCGTCGACCATGAAGGCCGAGATACCCCGTGCACCGGGCGCCTCGCCGCTGCGCGCGAAGACGACGTAGTGGTCGGCCAGGCCGGCGTTGGAGATCCAGGTCTTGACCCCATCCAGCCGCCAGCCCCCTGCGGGCAGGCGGGTGGCCGTGGCGCTCATCGCGGCCACATCGGACCCGGCGTCGGGCTCGGAGAGCGCAAAGGCCGTGATCAAGCGGCCCTCGGCCACTCCGGGCAGCAACGCCGCCTGCTGTGCGGCGTTGCCGAACAGCGTGACCGGCGCACTGCCCAGGCCCTGCATCGCCAGCGCGAAATCCGCCAGGCCCGACGCGCGCGCCAGCGTCTCGCGCGCCAGCGCCACGCTGCGCACGTCGAAGGACTCGCGCAGCCCCCCCTGCGCCTGCGGCACGCAGCAGCGCAGCAGGCCAGCCCGCCCGAGCGAGCGCACCAAGCGCTGCACGCAGGCGTAGCAGGCATCCAGGCTGTCCTCGGACCCGTGCAGCAGGGTCGGCAGCTCGTCGGCAATCCAGGCTTCGAGCTGCACGACGAGGGCGCGGTGCCCCTCGTCGAAGAACGGCCAGGCGAGGTTGGTGGGCGCGACGGCGGGCATCCGTCAGTCGCCTTCGAAGACCGGCTTCTGCTTGGCCGCGAAGGCGTGGTAGGCGCGTTCGAAGTCCTTGGTCTGCATGCAGATGGCCTGCGCCTGCGCTTCAGCCTCGATGCACTCGCCCAGACCCGCGTTCCACTCCTGCCACAGCATGGTCTTGGTCATGGCGTGGCCGAAGGTCGGGCCATCGGCCAGGCTCTGCGCCAGTTCCTGCGCCTGCGCCAGCAGCTGCTCGGGGTCGACAAGGCGGTTGTAGAAGCCCATCTGCGCCGCTTCCTCACCCCCGACGACGCGTCCGGTGAAGAGCAGGTCGGCCGCACGCGACAGGCCGATGAGGCGCGGCAGCAGCGTGCATGCCCCCATGTCGGCGCCGGCCAGGCCCACGCGCACGAACAGGAAGGCCAGCTTGCTGCGCGCGGTGGCCACGCGCATGTCGGAGCCGCAGGCGATCATTGCGCCGGCGCCGGTGCAGACGCCGTCGATGGCGGCGATGATGGGTTGCGGGCACATGCGCATCGCCTTGACGAGGTCGCCGGTCATGCGCGTGAACTCGAGCAGTTCGGGCATGTCCATCTTGACCAGCGGGCCGATGATCTCGTGCACGTCGCCGCCACTGCAGAAGTTGCCGCCGTCGCCGGTGAAGACGATGGCCTTGATATCGGTGGCGTAGCACATCTCGCGGAAGAGGTCGCGCAGCTCGCCGTAGGAGTCGAAGGTGAGCGGATTCTTGCGATCAGGGCGGTTCAGGCGGATGGTGGCCACCTTGCCACTGGCGGAATATTCGAAATACTTGGCCTTGTAGCCGGCGAGTTGCAGTCGCTTCATCGGGATCCTCGTGGGTAGGTCGACGTCGGGAGTCGGGTGCGTGGGATTCTTCAGCCCGCCGCGCTGCGATCGGGGTCGTGCGAGAAGGTCGCCGAGGGCCGCGGCGTGCGCGCCAGCCACTCGTCCAGTGCCTGCACGTGCTCGGCCTCTTCGGCGGCGAACTCGGCGGCCAGGCGCTTGACCTCGGCGTCGGTCGATTGCTCGCCGGCCTGGGCGTAGTAGTCGCGCGCCCGGATCTCGTTCTCGCGGGCATAGCGCAGCGCGTCGTAGGCGTTGAGGCCGGGGTCGAAGGCTTCGTCGCCGCCGGTCTCCGGCGGCTGGCGCCAGCGGTATTGCCAGCTGCGCAGCGTCGGCAGTGCGATGCCCTTGGCGCGCTCGACGATCGAGTCGTGGTGCAGATTGGAGTAGCGCACCATGTCGCGGAACAGGCCCGAGACCTCGTCGTTGCGGTAGGACTCCATCATGTCGGCGAGCTCGAGGTAGCGGTCGGCCGCCTCGCGTTCGACCGCGATCGCGTGGGCCAGGAATTCAGGCAGGGAATAGCTCATCGTTCACCTCACCCCACCATGGTAAGGCCGCCGCTGACGCTCAGCACCTGTCCGGTGACGTAGTCGGAATTGGGGCTGCAGAAGAAGACGATGGCATCGGCCACCTCCTGCGGCTGGCCCAGGCGCCGCAACGGGATGGCCTTGACGAGCGCGTCCTTCACCTTGTCGGGCACGGCGGCCATCAGGGGCGTGTCGGTGGGCCCGGGGCAGACGCAGTTGACGTTGATCTTGTAGCGCGAGACCTCGCGCGCCAGCGACTTGGTGAAGGCGATCAAGCCGCCCTTGGCGCCGGCGTACACGGTCTCGCCCAGGCTGCCCACGCGCCCGGCGTCGCTGGATACGTTGACGATCTTGCCCTGGCTGCGCTCCATCATCGCCGGCAGCAGCGCCTTGGTCAGGCTCATCGGGCCCACGAAGTTCAGCGCGATGACCTTGCTCCAGAAGTCCGGCGTGCCCTCCCAGAAGGGCGCGGTGCGGCCCCAGCCGGCGGCGTTGACGAGGATGTCGGCCGCGCCGTGCGTCGCCTTCAGGGCATCGGCAAAGGCGGCGATCGACGCGTCGTCTGTCATGTCCACGCCCAGGTACGCGGCCTGGTGGCCGGCGGCGCGCAGTTCGGCCGCAGCCTTCTCGCCGGCTTCCGCGGCGATGTCGGCAACGATCACCTTTGCACCGGCAGCGGCCAGTGCACCAGCGGTGGCGCGCCCGATGCCCGATGCGGCACCGGTGACGACCGCGAGCTTGTTCTTCAGCGTCATGTTTTCTCCTTGTGGGGGGTTGAGCTCTTGTCGAGGAAGGCCGAAACGCGGCGGCGGGTCTCGGGGTGATCGTAGAGGCGCCGGGTGGCGGCGATCTCGGCGGCGAAGCCATCGCCGCGGGTTGCCGCAGCCAGTGCGATGCAGCGCTTGGTCTCGGCCAGCGTGTGTCGCGGCAGCGCGGTGCAGCGCGCGACGAGCGCCTGTGCCGCCTCGGCCAGCTGCGCCCGTGGCACCGACCACTGCACCAGGCCCAGCGTGCGCGCCTCCTGCCCCGTCAGCGTCTCGCTGCCCAGGATCAGCCGGCGTGCCGTTCCGACGCCGACCAGCTGGGTGAGGCGCTGGGTGCCACCGGCTGCGGCCAGCAGGCCCAGACCCGCTTCGGGCAGGCCGACCCGCGCCTCGTCGGCAGCAAAGCGCCAGTCGCAGGCCAGCGCCATCTCGAAGCCGCCACCCAGCGCGGCGCCGCCAATCTCGGCCAGCGTCACGCAGGGCAGGTTCTCCAGGCGCGCGAAGACGCGTTGCATCTCCTGCACCACCGCGACCATGCGGTTGCGGCCCGCCGGAGTGGCGATGGAGGAGCGCATCAAGTCCAGGTCGGCGCCGGCGCAGAAGACCTTGTGCGCGCTGCGCAGATGCAGGATGCAGATGCCTTCGTCGGCTTCGGCGAGGTCGATTGCAGCATCGAGCTCGACCAGCAGGCGGTCATCGACCGCATTCACCGGTGCGCGGTTCAGCGTCACGACCAGCGCTGCACCCTCGCGCCGCACCTGCAGCCTGGAGTCGTCACCCGCCGTCGCGGCGGACGCCGCGCTCACGAGGTCTCTCCGAGCAACTCGGCGAGCTTGCGACGCAGCAGCTTGCCGGTCGCCGTGCGCGGGATCGCCTCGACCGGCTGCAGCCAGCGCGGGCGCTGGTACTGCGGCAAGGTCTGGCTGCGTTCGGCCAGCAGCCGCTCGACGGCCTCACCCTGCCCGGCACGGGCAACGTAGAAGTAGGCCAGCGTATCGAAGCCGTCGGCGTCGGAGATGCGCACCGCAGCGCCCTCGATCAACCCGGGCGTGCCCGCGCTCAGGCGCTCCTCGATGTCGTTGAGGTTGACCCAGCGGCCCTTGATCTTCAGCAGCGTGTCCTCGCGCCCGGCAAAGCGCCAGCCGCCGCCTTCGGTGGCCACGAACAGGTCGGCCGGGCAGAAGGCGCCATCGCGGAAGCTGTCGGCCTGTGACGCCGGGCGATCGAGGTAGCCCAGCGCCTGGCAATCGAGCCGGAAGCGCAGCCGCGTGGGGCGGCCGTCGGCGGCGCTGTCGGCGTCCAGCGCGCTGACCTTGACGCCGGGTGAGGGCATCAGCCCGTCGTCCCCTTCACGCGCGGTCAGCACGAGCACGTTGGTCTCCGATGCGCCGTAGCCATCGACCATCGGCAGTCCGGTCTGCGCACGCCAGGCGTCGCGCAGGCTCTGCGGCAGCGCCTCGCCGGCAGATACGCACAGCCGCACGCCGGCCTTCGGGATCTCCGGTGCCAGGCCTTCGGCCAGCAGCAGCCGGTACAGCGAAGGCACGCTGAAGAACACCGTTGGCCGCCCAGCGGAGATGATCTCAGCCACACCCTGCGGCGTCGGCCATTGCGGATCGAGCACGACGGTGGCGCCGATCTTCAAGCCTGCCCACAGGCTGTTGGTCTGCGGGTAGGAGAAGAACAGCCGCGAACTCGCGAACAACCGGTCATCGGGCGTGATGCCCAGGCGCTCGCGCGAGACGCGCTCGATCTCGCGCGCGAAGCGATGCGCGTGCACCACCGCCTTGGGCTTGCCCGAGGTACCCGACGAATGCACCCAGAACGCGGGTGTATCGGGGTCAACCAGCCGCGGCGGCACCGGCTCCATCGAAGACACCAGATGACGCCCCTCATCCACGCGCACGACCTTGTCGCGCCAGGGGGCCGGCGTGTCCTCGGCCGATTCGGCAAGGATCACCGTGAAGCCGGCTTCCTCGAGGATGTACTGCCACTCGGGCGCTGGCACCTTGGGGTTGACGGCCACCGCCGTGCCGCCGGCCCACAGCGTGGCCAGGAAGGCCACCACCCAGTCCAGGCCATCGGGCAGCTTGATGGCCACCCGGTGGCCGCGCTCCAGGCCGCGCGCGCGCCACAACGCAGCTGCGCGCGACACCCGGTCACGCAGCTCCCCGTGCGTGAGCCGGTGCTCCCCGCAGACCAGCGCCACACGCTGCGGATCATGACCCTGCAGCAGGAGCGCGGCGGCGTTCATCAGGCCATCGGCCGACGTGGCGGGCACCGGGTCGTTGCCACCGAACAGGCCGGGCCGGCCCTGGCGCCAGCGGTCGAACTCGGTTTGCAGCGTGAACGCATGCTCGCGCTCCTCGGCCGCCAGCTCACGAAAGAGCGCGCGCTCGGCCGAGCCTTCGGCGGCGGCCTCGGCATGCTCGGTGAAGAACGCCGCGGCGCGCTGCTCCAGTCCGATCGCGATCGCGAACAGGTTTTCCGGGTCCTCGGGCCGGTGCGCCACATCGGCAAAGAGCGCTGCCACTTCGACGCGGAAGTCCGGTGACGGGTCGGGTACGTCGACGTGGTAGCGCCGCGAGAGCGTCTCCATGTGCTCGCCTTCCATGACGGCAAAGCGGCCGAAGAGCTGGCGCAGCGCCGGATCCTGGGTCTGCGCCGCCGCACGCTGGTAGAAGGCCCGCCCGCCGAGCTCGATCTCGAAGGCCATGCGTACCGCCCGCAGTGCGCCGCCCACCGGGGTCGGGCGGGCGTCCTCGCACAGTTCGAGGCTGCCGCCGCAATCCGGGCAGCGCCCATAGGGCAGTGCAAAGCCCTCGCTGACCTTGCCGCAGCCGCCGCACTTCCATTCGCTTGGCGCGTCGGCACAGCAGATGTAGGGGCCCTCGCTCTCGTCGGCCAGGGGGCGATGGCACTTGGGGCACAACATGGCTGCGGGCTCCGGTCAGGGGACGATGAATGAGGCGGTGTCGCGTGCTCAGGCCGCCGTCGACTCGGCCTCAGCCTCGGCTGCAGGCGGTGGCACCTCGGGCGGCCAGTCGGCGTGGCCGCCGTGCAGCCAGTGGCCGATGGCGCGCGCGGCGCGGCGGCCCGCAGCCATCGCCAGGATGACGGTTGCGCCGCCGGTCACGATGTCGCCGCCGGCGAAAACGCCGGGAATGCTGGTCGCCTGCGTCTGCCCGTCGGCAGCGATGAAGCCGCGCTTGTCCAGGTCCAGCCCGGGGGTCGAACGGCCGACGATCGGGTTGGCCTGCGTGCCCAGCGCATAGATCACGCTGTCACAGGGCCACTCGACGAACTCGTCCTGGGGCACGGGCTGGCGACGCCCGCGCGCATCGGGCTCGCCCAGCGCCATCTTCTGCGCACGCAGCCCGCGCACGTCCCCGCGCTCGTTGAGCAGGATGGCCACCGGCGCATGCAGGAAGGAGAACTCGACGCCCTCTTCGCGTGCGTGGCGCAGTTCCTCGACGCGGGCCGGCGCCTCGGCCTCCGAGCGGCGGTAGACGCAGCGCACGTGGGCGCCCAGCCGCTTGGCCGTGCGCAGGCAGTCCATGGCCGTGTTGCCAGCACCGATCACCGCCACGCGCTCGCCCATGCCAACCGGCGTGTCGCGGTAGGGGAAGCGGTCGCCGCCCATCAGGTTGACGCGGGTGAGGAACTCGTTGGCCGAGAAGACCTGCCCGGCGGACTCGCCCGGAATGCCCAGGAACATCGGCGCCCCCGCGCCGGCAGCGATGAAGACGGCGTCAAAACCCATCTTCTCCTTCAGCTGCTGGATCGTGAAGGTCTTGCCGATGACCTTGTTGGTCTGGAACTTGACGCCGGCATCGCGCAGCTGCTTGAGCTCGCGGTCGATGATGCTGCGCGGCAGCCGGAACGACGGGATGCCGTAGCGCAGCACGCCGCCCACGACGTGCAAGGCCTCGAAGACCGTGACCTCGACCCCGAGCTTGATGAGGTCGGCGGCAGCGGCCAGGCCGCCCGGGCCGGAGCCGACGATGGCCACCCGCCCGGCCTGCCCCAGGTTCGCCACGGGCGGCGGCACCGCCGGTTGCGGCGCGTGGTCGCCCACGAAGCGCTCGAGGCGCCCGATCGCCACCGGCTCCATGCGCGCCTTGACGAGGATGCACTGCGCCTCGCACTGGCTCTCCTGCGGGCACACGCGGCCGCAGATCGACGGGAAGGGGCTGGAGTCGTGGATGGCCGACAGGGCCGCGGGCAGGTCGCGCACCAGCAGATGGCGGATGAAGCGCGGGATGTCGATGCGCACCGGGCAGCCTTCGACGCAGGTCGGCTTGGCGCACTGGATGCAGCGCTCGGCCTCGCGCAGGGCGTCGATCTGGGCGTAGCCGAGGTTGACCTCGTCGAAGGTGCCCGAGCGCACCTCGGGGTCGCGCTCGGGCATGGGCACCTGGTGGCGCTCGAGCGCGGAGTACTTCTTGTAGGTCCGCTTGCCCTGCTTGAGCAGCAGCTCCTCGAGGCTGCAGACGTGCGCGTGGTCGGCGTTGGCCTTCTCCTCTTCCTGCTTGAAGCGGCGCTGGCGCGTGATGAGTTCGTCGAAGTCGATCTGGTGCGCATCGAAGTCGGGCCCGTCGACGCAGGCGAACTGCACCTTGCCGCCCACCGTGACACGGCACGAACCGCACATCCCGGTGCCGTCGACCATGATGGTGTTGAGCGAGACCTTGGTTGGCACACCGAAGGGTCGCGAGGCGTCGGCGCAGGCACGCATCATCGGCATCGGCCCGATCGCCACCACGAGGTCGGCCGGATCGCGCTCGAGCAGGTCGGTGAGCGCGGCGTTGACGTAGCCCGGGCGCCCCGCACTGCCGTCGTCGGTGCAGACGATCAGCTCGTCGGCCCAGCGCGCCAGCTTCTCGAGCCAGAACCGGCGCGAGGCATCGCGGAAGCCGACGATGCAGGTCGTGCGGTTGCCGGCCTCCTTGAAGGCACGCAGTTGCGGATAGACCGGCGCCACGCCCAGCCCCCCGCCGACCAGCACGACGTGGCCGGCCTTCTCGATATGCTGCGGCAGGCCAAGAGGGCCCACGAAGTCGAGCACTTCGTCGCCTTCGGCGTACTGGTCGCGCATGGCGCTGGTGGTCTTGCCCAGCGCCTGCACGACGACGGTGATGGTGCCGCGATCGCGGTCGAAGTCCGCCACCGTGAGCGGGATGCGCTCGCCGTCCTCGTGCAGCCGCAGCATGACGAAGTGCCCGGGTTGCGCCGCCTCGGCCACATCGGGGGCCTCGACCTCCCAGAGGAAGGTCAGATCCGAGAACTGCTCGCGGCGGACGATACGGGTGCTCATGCTGTCCTGACCTCTCTTGAACTCCTAAAGGTTCAATTTGGTACCGTAATACCCCAATCGGCTTTGATCTGGTGCAATGCGCTGCAACGCACGCTGCCAACCGGACCTCGGCGCACGGATCGTGAGCCGCCCGTCGGCCTCGATCGCCCCAGCGTCAGTGCGCGATTTGAGCAAGACCTAGGGTCTTCACCTATGCTCCGAATTGCAGTTGTCTTGGGTCAAGCCCATTACCTGCATTCAGGTACCACAGTTCCACTATTGTCTCGGCCGAGCCGTCGCAGCACGATCGGCGCATCCCAACCCGCACAGGAAGCACACCCATGAAATCCAGCCTGCAAGCCGGCGTCAGCACCACGGCCGCCGTCGCCATCGACCGCGAGCGCACGATCGACTTCATGGGCGAGAAGGTGCGTGTCTACAGCACGCCGATGGTGCTGTTCGACGTCGAAGTCATCTGCCGCGACCTGCTGCTGCAGCACCTGGATGCGGGCGAGAACTCGGTGGGCACGCGCGTCGAGCTCGACCACACCGGGGCCACCCTGATGGGCATGAAGGTCACCATGCAGGCACGCATCGTCGAGGTCAACGGCCGCGCCGTGACCTTCGAGGTCAGCGGCAACGACGGCATCGAGGACATCTTCAAGTGCCGTCACCAGCGCTTCATCGTCGACGTGGCCAAGACCGAGCAGCGCCTGGCGGCCAAGGCGCAGAAGGCGGGGCTGGCGTGAACGCCCCGGAGGCGATCGGCGCTGCCGTCACGCCGTCCTCGCGCAAGCCGCGTGATCCCGAGGGCACCAAGCGGGTGCCGACCTATTGCTATCAGTGCGTGGCCGGCCCCGACCTGCTGACGGTCAAGGTCGAGAACGGCGTGGCCACCGAGGTCGAGCCCAACTTCTGCGCGGCGGCCGTGCATCCCGGGGGCGGCAAGGTCTGCGTGAAGGCCTTTGGCCTGGTCCAGAAGACGTACAACCCCAACCGCGTGCTGACGCCGATGAAGCGCAGCAACCCGAAGAAGGGTCGCGAGGAAGACCCGGCGTTCGTGCCCATCACCTGGGAGGAGGCCTTCGACCTCATCGCCGAGCGCCTCAATCGCCTGCGCACCGAAGGCTTGACCAACGCGTCGGGCCACCCGCGCCTGGCCGCCAGCTTCGGCGGCGGCGGCACGCCGCAGTTCTACATGGGCACCTTCCCGGCCTTCCTGGCCGCCTGGGGTCCGGTGGACATGGGTTTCGGCTCAGGCCAGGGCGTCAAGTGCTACCACTCCGAGCACCTGTATGGGGAACTCTGGCACCGCGCCTTCATCGTGGCACCCGATACCCCGAGCTGCAACTACCTGATCTCGTGCGGCAACAACATCGAGGCCGCTGGCGGCGTGGTCGGCATCTGGCGCCACGCCGATGCACGCATCCGCGGCATGAAGCGCGTGCAGGTCGAGCCGCATCTGTCGGTGACCGGCGCCTGCTCGGCCAAGTGGGTGCCGATCCGGCCCAAGACCGACCCCGCCTTCCTCTACGCGCTGATCCACGTCATGCTGCACGAGGCGCCGCGCACCAAGCTCGACCTGCCGCATCTGGCACGCCACACGAGCTCGCCCTACCTCGT
>JADZCL010000287.1 GCA_020851615.1 Rubrivivax sp. | reverse complement strand
TCGGCGCGTACGGCCTGTTCGGTGCCGCGGTGCTGCACGGCGTGCTGCTGGACGCCGCCGAGCGGCGGCTGCGGCTGAAGCGGCCGTCGGCCGCCGTCGGCGTGGGCATGCCGCTGCTGCAACTCGAGCGGCTGACCTTTCGGTTCGTCGAAGTCGGCTTCCTGGTGTTGTCGGCGACCGAACTGATCGGCGTCTTTGACACCGTGCGCTGGCGCTGGGACCACAAGACCGTGTTCTCGCTGATGAGCTGGGCCGTGTTCGCCGGGCTGGTGCTCGGGCGGCGCTGGCAGGGCTGGCGCGGGCGCCGTGCCACGCGCTGGCTCTACGTGGGTGCGGCGCTGCTCTTGTTGTCCTATGTCGGCTCGCGTTTCGTCCTCGAGGTCGTGCTGGGTCGCGCGCCGATCTGAGGCGCCGGCGCACCCTCGGCTTCAGCCTGCCCGCACATGAAATACCTCCTGCTCGTGCTCGTCGTCGGGGTCGTCCTGGCCGTGATGTCCGCGCGGCGGCGCAGCGCAGTCGATGGGCGCACGCCGCGCGGTGCGGCGCGGCCGCGGCGCGGCGGCGCGCCGCAGGCCGAGCCGATGCTGGCCTGCGCGCATTGCGGGGTGCATCTGCCACGCGAGGACGCCGTGCAGGACGCGGGCGGCCGCGCCTATTGCGGGCCGGCACATCGCCTGGCCGGTCCGCGCTGACGGGCGTGGCGGGGACCGTGAACACACCCGGCGAGCCCCAGCGCCCGCCGCCGCCGCAGCCCGCAGAGCAGGCCAGCGAGCGCCGCGAAGGGGACCGCCGAGCCGGGGACCGCCGTGTCGGCGACCGGCGCCAGAGGGAGCGCCGCGGGGTCACCGGCGCCGAGCACGACGAGTCGTGGTTCGGCGCCATTGGCGTGGACAGCGGGCGGCACAGCGATCCCGGGGAGTCCTTCTTCGACCCCGGCTGGGTGGCCGCTGACGAGTTGCCCGCAGACAGCCGCTTCGTCTCGCGCGAGGCGCGGCGCGTGGCTACCGCGCAGGAAACGGCGCTGGCGCGCATCCACCGCACCTACGCCGCGGCGCGCGCCGTGGTCGGGCTGGTGCTGGTGGCGGCGCAGCTGGCCAGTGGCATGCTGGGCGCGCGCCCGGCCCTGGCCGCGACGCTGCTGTGCGTGGCGTATGCAGTGCAGGCCAGCAGCGTCTGGCTGCTGCCTCGCGTGTGGGCGCTGGCGGTGGCGCGAAGCGCGCGCCGCCGCGCCCGCGTGATGTGGGCCGCAACGATCGGCGTCGACCTGGTGGCCTTTGGCGGGCTGCATCTGCTCGAGCTCGGGTCGAGCTTCAACTTCGCCGCGCTGCTGGTGCTGCCGGTGTTGATGGCCGGCGTGCTGTCGCGGCGCGTGCTGGCGCTGGGCACGGCAGCCGCGGTGACGCTGCTGCTGCTGTTCACCGCCTGGCGTGCGGCGCAGGCCGGCGGTGACCTGAACGCCCTGATGATGCAGGCGGGGCTGGCGGGCCTGGGCCTGTTCGTGATCACGCTGCTCGCGGGTGAGCTGGCCGGGCGGCTGGTGCGCGAGGAACTGGCTGCGCGCGGCAGCCTGGAGCTGGCGCGCCAGCAGGCGCAGCTCAACCGCCTGATGATCGAGGAGATGGTCGACGGTGTGCTGGTTGTCGACCATCGGCTGCGCGTGCGTGCGGCCAATCCGGCGGCGCGGGCGCTGCTTGCCGACGAGGGTCTGGCGCCCAGTGCGCCGTTCCAGCTGGCGTCGCGCCGTGCCTGGGCGCAGCTGGCGCAGGCGGTGGAGGCGGCACTGGCCGAGCCGTCGTCCTGGCCCGAGGCGGGGCGTGACGTTGCGGTGGAGTTCGAGGGAGGCGTGCGCCGCACCTTGCGCGTGCGCATGCGCTTCCTGCGCCGGCGCGACATCGATGCCGGGGTGGGTGGCGGAGACGCCTATGCGGTGCTGCTGCTGGAGGACGTGCGTACGGCCGCGGCGCGGCTGCAGCAGGAGAAGCTGGCCGCGATGGGGCGCGTATCGGCGGGCATCGCACACGAGATCCGCAATCCCCTGGCGGCGATCGCGCAGGCCAATGCGCTGCTGGCCGAGGACGAACTGGCGCCCACGCAACAGCGGCTCACGCGTGTGGTGGCCGACAACGTGGAGCGGCTCAAGCGCATCGTCGAGGAGGTCATGGAGGTGGCGCCGGGCGCAGCCCCGGTCGTGCGTGCGATCGACGTGAAGGCCGAGGTGTCGGCCGTGGTGGCCGACTGGGCGCGCACCGTCGGCCTGACGCTGGGCGCGCAGAGCCGGCTGCAGGTGGATCTGCCGGCTCAGCCGCTGGGCGGCTTCTTCGATCCCGAGCACCTGCGCCGCGTCCTCGTCAACCTGCTGGACAACGCGCAGCGCCACGCCAGTGCGGCACCGGGGGCGAGCCTGCTGCAGCTGGCGCCGATCGATGCGCATCGCCTGCAGTTGATCGTCGCCAGTGACAGCCCGCCGATTCCGCCGGCGGTGGAGAACCACCTCTTCGAGCCCTTCTTCTCGACGCGCAGCCGCGGCACGGGTCTTGGGCTGTACATTTGCCGCGAGCTGTGCGAGCGCAACGGCGCCACCATCGAATACCGCGCCCGTCCCGCCAGCGCCCGGTTGCGCAACGAGTTCCGCGTGCTGATGCGTCGCGGCACGCAGGAGCCGGCCAACGCCACCCTGGGTCTCGAACCGTGAAGCAAGCCGCCGCCCCACGCCTGCTCGTTGTCGATGACGAGCCCGACCTGCGCATGCTCTACGAGCTGACGCTGGTGCGCGAGGGCTACGAGGTCGACAGCGCGGAGACGCTCGAGGAGGCCTGGACGGCGCTGCAACAGCAGGCCTACGCGGCCGTCATCACCGACATGCGGCTGCCCGATGGCTCCGGAATGGAGCTGCTGCAGCGTGTGGACGCCAACGCGCGGCGCGAGAAGTGCATCGTCATCACCGCCTACGGCTCGGCCGAGAACGCGGTCGAGGCCTTGAAGGCCGGTGCCTACGACTACCTGACCAAACCGGTCGACCTGCGCCAGTTCCGCTCCGTCGTTGCGGCGGCACTGGGGCGCGCGCCGGCCCCGGTGGGCGGTCCTGCGCCCACGGCCCCAGGCGCCGAAGCGGGTGCCAGGCCGCGCAGCAGCCGGCCATCGGATACGCGGCCGCGCGCCCCCGCTGGCACCGCTGCGCTGCAGCGCCTGGCCGGGCATTCGGTGGCGATGCAGGAGGTGCGCAAGCTGATCGAGAAAGTGGCCCGCAGCATGGCGCCGGTGCTGGTGCACGGTGAATCGGGCACCGGCAAGGAACTGGTTGCGCGCGCCATCCATGAAGTGTCGCCGCACGCCGCGCAGGCCTTCGTGGCGGTCAACTGCGGCGCCATCCCCGAGGCGCTGCTGGAGGCCGAGTTCTTCGGCTACCGCAAGGGCGCCTTCACCGGCGCGAACGAGGACCGTGACGGCTTCTTCCAGGCCGCGCACGGCGGCACGCTGTTCCTGGACGAGATCGGCGAGTTGCCGCTGTCGATGCAGAGCAAGCTGCTGCGCGTCGTCCAGGAACGGGCGGTGAGGCCGCTGGGCAGTACCGCCGAACTGCCGGTGAACGTGCGCATCGTCAGCGCCACGCACAAGGACCTGGCCGCCGAGATCGCAGCCAGCCGCTTTCGCCAGGACTTGTACTACCGGCTCAACGTCATTCGAATCACCGTGCCGCCGCTGCGCGAGCGGCTGGACGACCTGGCCGAGATCTGTGCCGCGGTGATCGAGCGCGTCGCGGGCGACGCGGGCGTGACGCCGGTGCCTGAACTGGATGCGGCGGCGTTGGCCCTGTTGCGGCGCCACGCGTTTCCGGGCAACGTGCGGGAGCTCGAGAACATGCTCCATCGCGCGCTCGCGTTGGCGGGCGGTGCACGCATCGGCGCCGAAGACCTGGAGCTGCCGGACAGCGCGCCTGACGAGGCGCGCGGCCTGGCCGCCGGGGGGCCGGGGGCGTCGCCTGCGCCTGTTGCCGCGGCCGGTGCGGGGCCTGCGCTGACGCCGCTGCCAAGCGACCTGGCGGCGCATCTCGACCAGGTCGAGCGTGAAATCCTCGAGCGTGCGCTGGAGCGCCATCGCTTCAATCGCACTGCGGCGGGCGCCAGTCTGGGCCTGTCACTACGGCAGATGCGCTACCGGATGGCGCGCCTGGGTATCGGCGGCGAAAGCGCGGCGGAGTCGCGTGGTGATGTCGAATGAGGCCGGGTGACGCCGGGTGACGCCGGTCGCGCGCGCTGACCGATGAAGGCCAGGCGCAGCGGGCTTGGCTGGGCAGCGGGCTGGTGGTCCGGCGCGCAGCAGCGCCCCTCACCCAACCACGGCCCGCGGCCGCAGGGCGAGCGGCCCAGCCTCGTCGTGCTGCACTCGATCAGCCTGCCTGCGGGCGTACTGCGCGGGCAGGCCGTCGAGCGGCTGTTCCTGAACGCGCTCGACCCGGCGCGCCATGCCAGCTTCGCCAGCCTGGGCGGCGTCAGGGTCTCGGCGCACTTCTTCGTGCGCCGCGACGGCGCCGTGCTGCAGTTCGTGTCGACGCAGGAGCGGGCCTGGCATGCCGGCGCTTCCCGCTGGCGTGGCCGTGTCGACTGCAACGACTGGTCGATCGGCATCGAGCTCGAGGGGCTCGAGGGGCGGCGCTTTGCCGCTGGGCAATACCGCGCGCTGCAGCGGCTCTTGCGCGCCATCGCCGCAGCCCACCCGGTTGTCGATGTGGTCGGCCACGAGCATGTCGCCCCCGGGCGCAAGCATGACCCGGGCGCAGGCTTTGACTGGGCGCGCCTGCGCCGCAGCCTGGGTGGCTGCGACTTGTGCCTGTGGCCGCGTGCGGGGGCGGGAACCCCATCCGCTGCCGGCGGTCTGTAACACTACCCCTAGTGTCTTGTTGGGTCATTGACCCACAGATATAGTGCCCGCTCGATCTTGAAGGGGAATTGATGACGAGCATCCAGTCGTTCGCCGCCGAGGCCGCGGCCTCCTTGCGCCACCCCGCGAGCGGGCCCGCCGCCACGGTGAGCGAGGCCTGGTCGGGCTATCAGATCATCCGCCGCAATGGGGCCGTGGTCACCTTCGAGCCCAACAAGATCGCGGTCGCCCTGATGAAGGCCTTCCTGGCCGTGCACGGCACACAGGGCGCGGCTTCGGCGAGCGTGCGCGAGACGGTCGAGGTCCTCACGGACACCGTCGTGCGCGCGCTCCTGCGCTCGCGCCCCGGCGGCGGCACCTTTCACATCGAGGATGTACAGGATCAGGTCGAACTCGGCCTGATGCGTGGCGGCCACCATGAAGTCGCGCGGGCCTACGTCCTGTACCGTGAGCATCGCGCACGGGAGCGTGCGCGCCAGCAGGTCGCCAGCACGCCGGCCCCTGCGCCCGATCTGCAGGTGACCGATGGCGACCGGCGTCTGCCGCTGGACGTGTCGGCGCTTGCCGCGCTGGTCGAGTCGGCGTGCGCGGGGCTGGGCCGTGGGGTGCGCGCCGAGCCCATCCTGGCCGAGACGCGGCGCAACCTCTACGACGGCGTGCCGCTGGCGGAAGTCTTCAAGGCCGCCATCCTGGCTGCGCGCACGCTGATCGAGAAGGACCCGGGCTACACGCGCGCCACCGCCCGGCTGCTGCTGCACACGGTGCGCCGGGAAGTCCTCGGCGAGGAAGTGCCGCAGGCGGCGATGGCTGAGCGCTACGCGGAGTACTTCCCGCGCTTCATCAAGCGCGGCACCGCCGCCGGGCTGCTCGACGAACGACTGGCGCAGTTCGACCTCCCGCGCCTGGGCGCAGCGCTGCAGCCCGAACGCGACCTGCAGTTCGACTACCTCGGACTGCAGACGCTCGTCGACCGCTACTTCCTGCATGTGGACGGGGTGCGCATCGAGCTGCCGCAGGTCTTCTTCATGCGCGTGGCGATGGGGCTGGCGCTCTGCGAGATCGACCGCGAAGCGCGCGCCATCGAGTTCTACGACGTGCTCTCGCGTTTTCACTTCATGTGCAGCACGCCCACGCTCTTCAACAGCGGCACACGGCGCAGCCAGCTCTCGAGCTGCTACCTGACCACGGTGGCCGACGATCTCGACGGCATCTACGAGGCACTGAAGGAGAACGCACTGCTCTCCAAGTACGCCGGCGGCCTGGGCAACGACTGGACGCGCGTGCGCGCGCTGGGCAGCCACATCCGGGGCACCAACGGCAAAAGCCAGGGCGTGGTGCCCTTCCTGAAGGTCGTCAACGACACGGCGGTGGCCGTCAACCAGGGCGGCAAGAGGAAGGGCGCCGTCTGCGCCTACCTGGAGAGCTGGCACCTGGACATCGAGGAGTTCCTCGAGCTGCGCAAGAACACGGGGGACGACCGGCGGCGCACGCACGACATGAACACCGCCAACTGGGTGCCTGATCTGTTCATGCGCCGGGTGATGGAAGGCGGCCAGTGGACGCTGTTCAGCCCCAGCACCTGCCCCGAGCTTCACGACAAGTTCGGCCGTGCATTCGAAGAGGCCTATACCGCCTGCGAGGCGAAGGTCGACCGCGGCGAGATCACGCTCTTCAAGCGCCTGCCCGCGCTCGATCTCTGGCGCAAGATGCTGTCGATGCTGTTCGAGACCGGGCATCCCTGGATCACCTTCAAGGACGCCTGCAACGTGCGCAGTCCGCAGCAGCACGTGGGGGTGGTGCACTCGTCCAACCTGTGCACCGAGATCACGCTCAACACCTCAGACGACGAGATCGCCGTCTGCAACCTCGGCTCGATCAACCTGGCCGCCCACCTGCGCGACGGCGCCGCCGGCAAGGAGCTCGACACGGTGCGCCTGAAGCAGACGGTGACGACGGCGATGCGCATGCTCGACAACGTCATCGACATCAACTACTACGCGGTCAAGAAGGCGCGCGACGCCAACCTGCGCCATCGCCCGGTGGGTCTGGGCGTGATGGGCTTCCAGGACTGCCTCTACCAGCTGCGCGTGCCCTACGCCAGCGCGGAGGCGGTCGAGTTCGCCGACCGCTCGATGGAGGCGCTGTGCTTTCACGCCTACTGGGCCAGCACCGAGCTGGCGCAGGAGCGCGGCCGCTACAGCAGTTTTGCCGGCAGCCTGTGGGCGCGCGGCATCCTGCCCCTGGACACGCTGGACATGCTGGCGCAGGCGCGCGGGGGCTTCGTCGATGTCGACCGCTCGATGACGCTGGACTGGCCTGCCCTGCGCGCGCGCATCGCCGAGCACGGCATGCGCAACAGCAACTGCGTGGCGATCGCGCCCACGGCCACCATCAGCAACATCATCGGCGTCGACGCCTCGATCGAGCCCGGCTTTGGCAACCTCGTGGTCAAGTCCAACCTCTCGGGCGAGTTCACGGTCCTCAACGAGGCGATGGTGCGTGACCTCGAGCGCCTGGGTCTGTGGGACGACGTGATGGTGATGGACCTCAAGCACTTCGATGGTTCGCTGCGCCCCATCGACCGCGTACCCGAAGAGCTCAAGCACCTCTATGCCACGGCCTTCGAGGTCGATGCGAGCTGGATCGTCGAGGCGGCAGCGCGCCGGCAGAAGTGGATCGACCAGGCGCAGTCGCTCAACATCTACCTGGCTGGCGCCTCGGGCCGCAAGCTCGACGAGACCTACAGGCTCGCCTGGCTGCGCGGACTGAAGACGACCTACTACCTGCGCACGACGAGCGCCACGCGCGCGGAGAAATCAACCGTGGCCCAGGGCGCGTTGAACGCGGTGCCCGCTCAGCACGGCCTGGCAGCAGGAGCGTCGTCGCACGCCACCGGGAGCAGCGAGCTGCGCCTGTGCGCGCTCGACGATCCGGGCTGCGAGGCCTGCCAGTGAGTTCGAAAGCCGCGAGTGGCCGCGCGTCGTGATGCACGGTGCATCGAAGCACACGCCATTCATCACACTTCGCGATGCGCTTCGATGCACAGGTGCAACAACACGCGCGAGTCACTGTCAACAAGTGCTTGGTGTTGCTGCGCAACACTCGGATAATTACGCACCACAGGACGCACCACAAATGCTTGTCTGGGACGAAGACGTCAAGCCTCTCACGACGAATGCCGATGCGGCGCGACACGCGCGCCTGCCGCATGATCCGCAGCCCGCGTTGCGCCTCGCCCAAGCGTCCTTCGCGCGTGTCCAGGCCCGTGCCGATGCGGCCGAACACGCAAGGGCCACCGCGGCCCCGGCGCAGCGCCGGGTCGACGCGGCCGACAAGCGCATCATCAACGGCCACACCGACGTCAACCAGCTCGTTCCCTTCAAGTACAGGTGGGCGTGGGACAAGTACCTCGCCACCTGTGCCAATCACTGGATGCCGCAGGAGATCAACATGGCGCGCGACATCGCGCTGTGGAAGAGTGCTGGCGGGTTGACCGAGGACGAGCGCCGCATCGTCAAGCGCAACCTCGGTTTCTTCGTCACGGCCGACTCGCTGGCGGCCAACAACATCGTGCTGGGCACCTACCGGCACATCACCGCGCCCGAGTGTCGCCAGTTTCTGCTGCGCCAGGCCTTCGAGGAGGCGATCCATACCCACGCCTACCAGTACATCGTCGAGTCGCTCGGCCTGGACGAGGGCGAGATCTTCAACGCCTACCACGAGATCCCGTCGATCCGCGCCAAGGACGAGTTCCTGATCCCGTTCATCGACGCGATCATGGACGCCGAGTTCCGCACCGGCACGCCCGCGGCCGACCAGAAGCTGCTGCGCAGCCTGATCGTCTTCGCCTGCCTGATGGAGGGCCTGTTCTTCTACGTCGGCTTCGTGCAGATCCTGGCCCTCGGGCGGCAGAACAAGATGACCGGCGCGGCCGAGCAATACCAGTACATCCTGCGCGACGAGTCCATGCACTGCAACTTCGGCATCGACCTCGTCAACCAGATCAAGCTCGAGAATCCGCACCTGTGGACTCCGGCCTTCAAGGCCGAGGTGCGGGCGCTTTTCGAGCAGGCCGTCGAGCTCGAGTACCGCTACGCCGAGGACACCATGCCCAGCGGCGTGCTCGGCATGAACGCCTCGATGTTCAAGGCCTATCTGCGCTACATCGCCAACCGGCGCGCAACGCAGATCGGCCTCGACCCCCTGTACCCGAGCGAGGAAAACCCCTTCCCGTGGATGAGCGAGATGCTCGACCTCAAGAAGGAGCGCAACTTCTTCGAAACCCGCGTCATCGACTACCAGACCGGTGGCGCGCTCGTCTGGGACTGAATGCGCATCGAGATGGCACACCACCTTTTCGCTGCGCGATCGCGATCCGCGACCCGGGACATGCGCACGGCAGATGCCGCAGCCCGGTTCGCTTCCCCGTTCACCGCACCGCGGCAACGCCCGGGCCATGGCCCGGCGGCAGACCGGCGGGCGGTGAATCGTCGTGCTGTATGCAGCAGCACGGTGCTCTTTGCAACTTGATCAAGGAGATTGTTATGGCAACTGCGAAGAAGGCCGCTCCGGCCAAGAAGGCGGCCGCGAAGAAGGCGCCAGCGAAGAAGGCCGCGGCCAAGAAGGCGCCGGCGAAGAAGGCGCCCGCCAAGAAGGCGGTCGCGAAGAAGGCGGCACCGGCCAAGAAGGCGGCAGTGAAGAAGGTCGCGGCCAAGAAGATGCCGGCCAAGAAGGCGCCGGCCAAGAAGGCGGTCGCGAAGAAGGCGGCACCGGCCAAGAAGGCTGCGGCGAAGAAGGCGGCACCGGCCAAGAAGGCCGCACCGAAGAAGCCGGCAGCGAAGAAGCCCGCGGCCAAGAAGGCTGCGAAGAAGGCGGCTCCCGCTGCCCCGACTGCCCCTGCGGCCCCTGCTGCGAAGACGGCCTTGAGCCCGGCCGCCGCCTGGCCTTTCCCGACGGGCAACAAGCCCTGAGCTGTCGGCATCGACCGAGTCCGAGCCGGGTGTGAAGACCCGGCTCGGCCGGTTTTTCGAATTGGAGCCCGGCTTGGCCGGGCTCACTCGTTTGTGCGTCCATGCCTGATCTCGACGACCTGCCCTGTCTGCAGCCCGCGCGCGGGGGAAGTGGCTGCCAACTGAGCGTGCAGGCGCAACCGGGCGCCAGCCGCAGCGGCATCGTCGGTCTGCAGGGCGAGGCCTTGCGCGTGCGTCTGGCTGCGCCGCCGATAGAGGGCCGTGCCAACGCGCAACTGGAGCACTGGCTCGCCGCGGAACTGGACCTGCCGCGTCGAGGGGTCACGCTCGTGGCCGGCAGTCACTCACGTCACAAGCGGGTGCACCTGGCGTGTGCCGTGGAGCAGGTTGCGACCTGGCTGCGGCAGCGGCTGGCGGCAATCGAACGGGCGCAGCCGTGAGCGGCAACGAGCCGCTCGCCACCGCGGTGCGGCCTTGCGTCAGAGAGCCAGTGCAGCGCGCTCGATGACGTGGTTCTGCCCGCCGCGGCTGGCGATCTTCAGCGCGCCGAGCTGGTTGCCCAGGGCGGCGCAGCGTTGCAGCGGCCAGCCGCGTTCGAGGCCGTAGAGCAGCGCCGCGCGAAAGGCGTCGCCACAGCCGGTGGGATCGACCACCTGCGCCGCGTGTACGCCGGCCACCCGCTCGCAGCGGCCGTCCTGCCACAGATCGCAGCCCGCGGGACCCAGCGTCACGATGATCCCCTGCAGGTCCATGCGCGACATCGCCTCCAGGGTCAACCCGGTGCGTTCGCAGAGCATGCGGCCTTCGTAATCGTTGACCGCGACCCAGCTTGCGCGGCCGATGAAACCGCGCAATTCGTCGCCGTCAAACATCGGCAGTTGTTGGCCCGGGTCGAACACGAAGGGGATGGCCGCCTGCTCGAGCTGCGCGGCGCGCGTGAGCATCGCTTCGCGACCGTCGGGCGCGATGATGGCCAGGCGCAGGTCCGTGCGCGCCGGCAGCGCGATCTCGTGCGCCTGCTGCATCGCGCCGGGGTGGAAGGCCGTGATCTGGTTGTTGTCGGTGTCGGTGATGATGATCGCCTGCGCCGTGTAGTGCGCCGGGTCGCTGCGCACGAGCGAGGTGTCGATGCCCAGTGCGCGCATGCGTGCGAGGTAGTCGCTGCCGTCGTTGCCCAGTGCAGCCATCACCACCGCCTGCCCACCCAGGGCCTGCAAGGTGTAGGCGATGTTGCCGGCGCAGCCACCGAATTCGCGCCGCAGCGTGGGCACCAGGAAGGACACGTTGAGGATGTGCACCTGCTCGGGCAGGATCTGCTGGGCGAAGCGACCACCGAAGGTGGTGATGGTGTCGAAGGCGAGGGATCCGCAGATCAGGGCGGCCATGATGTCTCCGGGCAGGGGAAGGGATGGGGCAGGGGCGGCGCGATGGTGCGCCGGCCGTCACGGGTAGAAGATCTCGACGGTGTAGCCGCTGACGGCGCCGTCGATCGCCAGTGGCGCCTGGATTGGCATCTCGCTGCCAGGCCCCAGCGTGCGCAGCGGCATACCGAGGTCGCGCATCGTCATGACACGCCGTGCGATCTGGCGTCCCTGCGCATCGGTCAAGGAGAGGTCCAGCGCCGGCGCAGCGACTTCGAACGCGGCGCGGTTGCGCAGCGTCACGGCCAGCCGGTAGACCGGTGCGCCGTCCTGGCGCAGCAGGCCGCTGCTCTCGACGGAGAGGGCGTCGATCTGGCGATAGTCCTCCACGCGGCAACCCAATGCCGCGCAGGCCTGCTGCAACAGCGGCCGTGCGGCCGGGTACGCAGCGGCAATGCGGTCGCGCCAGACAAAGCCGGCCTGCGCGCCCAGACCGAGCAACGCCAGCAACGTGGCCAGCGCCAGCGCCACGCGCACGCCGGGGCTGCGCCAGCGGGCGGCGCGCTCGGCCTGCACGACGAAGGACGGCGTGGGCGGCAGACCGTGGGAGGCTTCCTCGCGTGCGGTGGCGGCTGTGTCGGGAGGTGCGTCGGACCGTGCCTCAGGTTGCGCAGCGGGGGGGCCATCGAGCCCGGGCTCGGCATGGGGCGCGTCGCTCGCCGGGATCACCTCGGAGAGCGTGTCGGCATCGGGTTCAGCGGAGTCTGCCGCCGGCGCACTGGCCGCTTGAGGCGTGTCGGGCGCCTCGGGGGGCAGGGGGGGCGACGATGCGAAGTCGACCGCGCCGTCGGTGGCCACGAGTTCCAGATCGGCGGGCCAAGGCACTGCCTCGGCCGCCGAAGCTGCCGGAGTTTCTGCCCAGAGCTCTGCAGGGGTGGGCGGCGTCGAACTACCGGCCGCCTCCACCGGCGCATCAGCCGGAGCGGGTTGGATCTCGGCCGCGGGTGGCGTGCCTGCTGTCGGTGGCTCTGGCGCTCGCCGTGGCGGCCACTCGACCATTGCCTCCTGGGCATTGAAGGCCTCGGCGCAGCGCCCGCAACGCACCCAGCCCTCGGAGATGCGGAGCTGGTCGGGCACGACCCGGAAGACCGTGCCGCAAGTGGGGCAGCGCGTGGCCAGCATCACCGCTCGATGATGCCATGCGCCCGCTCGGCGCCATCCGCCATGGGGCGCCTGCCCACCAGCAGCACCCAGCCTTCCTGGGTGTCGGCGACGTGCAGGTGCAGCCAGGGGGCATAGGCCGCCTGCAGCTCCTCGGTCTGCCGCTCCAGGATGCCGGCCAGCACGAGCGCGCCGCCAGCTTCCAGATGGCTGCACAGCAGCGGGGCAAGCAGCTTCAGCGGTGTGGCCAGGATGTTGGCCAGGACGATCGCGTAGCAGCCCTTTGCGCGTTCGGGCAGGCCGGCCTCGATGCGGACCTTGTTGACCTGCGCGTTGGCCTGCGTCGCGGCCACGGCGGCAGGATCGATGTCCACCGCATCGACCGCCGGCGCCCCATGCAGTGCGGCTGCAATGGCCAGGATGCCCGAGCCGCAGCCGTAGTCGAGCACACGTCCCGGTGGGGGCGAGGCGCCCTCCTCGAACTGCCGTGCCAGCCAGCGCAGGCACATGCGGGTGGTCGGGTGCGTCCCCGTGCCGAAAGCCAGGCCCGGATCCAGCTGCAGGACGCGCTGCGCTGCGGGGGGCACCGCGTGCCAGCTCGGCACGATCCAGAACGTGGGCGTGATTGCGATGGGCTCGAACTGGCTCTGCGTGACGCGGACCCAGTCCCGCTCGGCAACCTCGGTCAAGGCCTGCACATGCAGGCTGGCGGCCCAGTCCTGCGCCAGCAGCAAGGTCGCGGCTGCCTGTGCCTGCGCCTGGGTCTCGAACAGTGCGCGTACGGTGGAGCGCGTCCAGCCCGCACGTGGTGTGGGCAGGCCCGGCTCACCGAACAGGGGCGCCTCGGCCGCCGTGTCGGCATCGGCGTCCTCGACCGAGACCGACAGCGCGCCGAGCTCGTCGCCGAGCGCGTCGCTCACCGGCTCCACCAGCGCCTGCGGTGCGAGCAGAACGAGTTCGTGCATGTCGGGAGCCCTTCCAGAGAGGCGCCCTACGCGGGCGGTCAGACCGGGCCAGAGCCCGGCGCGGTCAGCGGCGGCGTTGCGCCAGCCACTTCTCCAGATAGTGGATGCTGGTGCCGCCTTCGACGAACTTGGCGTCGACCATCAACTCGCTGTGCAGCGGGATGTTGGTCTTGATGCCTTCGACCACCGTCTCCGAGAGCGCCGTGCGCATGCGTGCCAGCGCCTGCTCGCGGCTGTCGGCGTGGACGATGATCTTGCCGATCATCGAGTCGTAGTTGGGTGGCACGCAGTAGTTCGTGTAGGCGTGTGAGTCCACGCGCACGCCGGGGCCGCCGGGCGGATGCCACATGGTGATGCGGCCCGGCGAGGGGGTGAACTTGTACGGGTCCTCGGCGTTGATGCGGCACTCGATGGCGTGGCCACGCATCTCGATCTGGCGCTGGGTGAAGGGCAGCTTCTCGCCCGCGGCAACGCGGATCTGCATCTGCACGATGTCGATCCCGGTCACGAGTTCGGTCACCGGATGCTCGACCTGCACACGGGTATTCATCTCGATGAAGAAGAACTCGCCCTTCTCGTAGAGGAACTCGAAGGTGCCCGCGCCGCGGTAGCCGATCTTCTTGCAGGCGCTGGCGCAGCGGTCACCCACGCGCTCGATGACGCGGCGTGCAATGCCTGGCGCGGGTGCCTCCTCGATGATCTTCTGGTGCCGGCGCTGCATCGAGCAATCGCGCTCGCCAAGCCAGACGGCGTTGCGCTGCGTGTCGGCCAGGACCTGGATCTCGACATGGCGCGGGTTCTCGAGGAACTTCTCCATGTAGACGGCCGGGTTGCCGAAGGCCGCCTCTGCCTCGGTGCGGGTGGTCTGCACCGCGTTGACCAGCGCCGCCTCCGTGTGGACCACACGCATGCCGCGCCCGCCGCCGCCGCCGGCGGCCTTGATGATCACCGGGTAGCCCACCTGACGTGCGATGCGGATGATTTCCTTCGGATCATCGGGCAGCACACCTTCGCTGCCGGGAACGCAGGGCACGCCGGCCTTGATCATCGCCTGCTTGGCCGAGACCTTGTCGCCCATCGTGCGGATCGACTCCGGGGTCGGCCCGATGAAGACGAAGCCGCTCTTCTCGACGCGCTCGCAGAAGTCGGCGTTCTCGGCCAGGAAGCCATAGCCGGGGTGGATCGCTTCGGCATCGGTGACCTCGGCGGCGGAGATGATCGCCGGCATGCTGAGGTAGCTCTGGCTCGAGGCCGCCGGCCCGATGCACACGGCCTCGTCGGCGAGCCTGACGTACTTGGCCTGGCGATCCGCCTCTGAATAGACGATGACGGCCTTGATGCCCATCTCGCGACAGGCGCGCTGGATGCGCAGCGCGATCTCGCCGCGGTTGGCGATGAGGATCTTCTTGAACACGCGGTGGCGCCTTATTCCAGCTCGAACAGCGGCTGACCGAACTCGACCGCCTGTCCGTTCTCGCACAGGATGCGGCTGATGGTGCCGTCGAGGTCGGACTCGATCTCGTTCATGATCTTCATCGCTTCGATGATGCAGACCGGCTCGCCGGCCTTGACCGTGCTGCCGACCTCGACGAAGGGCTTGGCACCGGGGCTCGCCGCGCGGTAGAAGGTACCGACCATCGGCGACTTGACGACCCGCGCGGGCTCCGGCTCCGGTGCGGTACTTGCGGATGCCGGGGCCGCTACCGCCGCCGCGACGGTTGCTGCCGCAGGGGCCGACGCCGGGGCCGCGTGCACCGGTGCGGACGCCACCGGTGCCATGCCGCCCTTGACGATGCGCACCTTGCCTTCGGCCTCGGTGATCTCGAGTTCGGAAATGTTGGACTCCGACACGAGGTCGATGAGAGTCTTCAGCTTTCGCAGGTCCATGGGTTTCCTTGTCGGGCCCGTCGAGCGCCAGCTCAGCGGGCCGGTCCTTCCTGGCTCCGGCCGGGGTCTAGGTCGTCTGGCCCGGACTGCGCCGCAGTCCGTGGGCCAGGGCGTAGTCGAGCGCGGCACGATAGCCGTGCACGCCCAGGCCGCAGATGACGCCGACGGCGATGTCGGACAGGTATGAGTGATGGCGAAACGGCTCGCGCCGGTGCACATTGGAGATGTGCAATTCGATGAAGGGCAGGGCAACGCCCGCCAGGGCGTCGCGCAAGGCCGCACTGGTGTGGGTGAGGGCTCCTGGATTGACGATGACAAATTCAGTGCCATCCAGGCGGGCAGCCTGGATGCGGTCGATCAGCGCCCCTTCGTGGTTGCTCTGGAAGCAATGCACCGTCACGCCGGCTTTGGCGCCCAGGTCGACCAGTTCGGTCGTGATTTCCTCCAGGGTCGTGTGACCATAGACCTGCGGCTCACGCGTGCCCAGCAGGTTCAGGTTCGGTCCATTGAGGACGAGAAGGCTCATTGTCAAAAACCGGAACGGGCTGCACATGCGGCCCGCACCAACAAAGAAGGGCGAACTTTACGCGGTTTGTGAGCGGTTGTGAGCAAATTCGGCGCCGCGCTCGACGGCCTGGTCAGAGCCCGCGCAACCAGCCATCGAGTTCGGCAAACGAGGTCTGCCCAAGCTTGCGATGCCGCAGCTCGCCGCTGCGGTCGAAGACGGCCGTGAACGGCAGGCCGCCCTTGTCGTTGCCCAGGCGGCGCGTCAGGTCGACGCCGCCGGGACCGGCCAGGCCGATCGCAAAGCCCACCGGCCGCTTGACCAGGAACTGGCGCACCGGCGCCGCGTCTTCGAGCGCCAGGCCGATGACCTGGACCCCGGCTGCCTTGTGCTCGGCCTGGATGCGGTCCAGTTCAGGCATCTCCTGCAGGCAGGGCGGGCACCAGGTGGCCCAGAAGTTGATGACCAAGGGCTGGCCACGGAACGAAGCGAGCGCGAACTCACCTCCTTCGGGGCGGGCGAAACGCAGCGACCAGAAGCTGTCGTCCACGCGTGCCGGTGCCAGTTGCAGCCGCCACCAGGCCAGGCCCGCGCCGCCAACGGCCGCCGTCAGGCCCGCAGCACCGAGAATCAGCGTCTGCCTGCGGGTCATGGTGCCCCCAGGGCGCTGGCGCCTTCATCCAGGCTGCGCTGCAGTGCCGCCAGGCTGCCGCGCCAGCTGCGGCCGCGGGCATCCGGCCGCAGGGCGCCGCGCAGATCGTCGTGGTCGTGCAGCAGCAGGTGGATGGTCACCAACTCGTTCAGGGTCCGACTGCGATCGGCCAGCGTGAGGATCGAGTCGGCGGGGGCGCTCGCCTGAGCGTTGCCGCCGCTGTCGAAGGCCACTCCCTGGTTGACGAGCTCGATCTCGGCGCCCTTGGGGTCATCGCAATAGAGATCGATCAGGATCGCCGAGCGACGGGTCGCGGTGCCGCGCCATACCGACCCGGCCAGGTGGGGACGATGGGCCTGCAGGCGCTTCATCCAGTGCAAGGCAAGCTCGCGCAGTGCGCGCAACTCCAGGGGCTGGCTATCGGCATGGAAGGTTGCAATGTAAGCATGTACTTCGTCTTCGATTGTCACATGGTCGGGCAAGTCACTGCGCCGCAGCCGGCGCCCGCCGACCGCCTGTGCCGCGAGATGGCGAGCGGCGCCGGTCTCCAGGCCGTCCTCCACCATCCGCTGCGCCGCGGCGACGGCAATCTGCCTTGCCAACGGGGCGCTCACGGCAATTCCACCGCCTGCATGCGCGCGAGGATGGTCGCGCTGCGGGCTTGCAGGTAGGCCGACGCCGGCTGCCGCTCGAAGCGCTTGGGTGCCGGCAGCATGACGGCCAGCCGGGCGGCCTGCATCGGCGACAGGCGGTCGGCGTCGACGCGGAAGTAGTGCCTGGCTGCGGCCTGGGCGCCGAAGACGCCCTCGCCCCATTCGACGTGGTTCAGGTAGAGCTCGAGAATGCGCTGCTTGCTGAGCAGCAGCTCGAGCATCCAGGTCAGCAGCAGTTCCTGCCCCTTGCGCAGCACCGTGCGCTCACCGGACAGGAACAGATTCTTCGCCAGCTGCTGGGTGATCGTCGAGCCGCCGCGCAACCGGGGGGGCCTGGCGGCCGCGCCGCGTCGCTCGGCGCGGACCTGCGCACGCTGGTTGCGATCCCGGGCCTTGTCGATGGCGTCCCAGTCGACGCCGGCGTGCTGGGCGAAGTCGGCGTCCTCGCTGGCGATGACCGCGCGCTGCAGATGCGCCGAGATGCCCGCACCCGCGCGCCACTCCTGGCTCCAGGTGATGCGTTGGGTATCCACCAGCAGACGCAGGATCTCGCTGCGCTGGAAGGTGGTCGATGCCGGATCGATCACGGTCATGAGCACGATGCGCAGCGCAAACGCCAGTTGCAGCGCCAGTGCACACCAGGCCAGCAGCGCCAGCGCCTGCAGCGTGCGGTGCAGCGCACGGTTGAGCTTCATCGCCCGCCCGCCAGTTGCTCGCGCAGCGTCTGCAGGACCGCCGCGCCGTCGGGGCGTACGCCGTGCCAGACGAGGAAGGCCTCGGCGGCCTGTTCGACCAGCATGCCCAGGCCGTCACGCCCGCGTGCGCCGAGGCGGGCGGCCCAGTCGAGAAAGGGCTGGGCCGCGGCGCCGTACATGAGGTCGACGGCCAGTGCCTGCGGGGCGAGCACGCAGTCGGGCACGGGCACGCCGGCCCCCTGCAGGCTGCTGGCGCTGGCATTGATGACGAGGTCGAAAGCCCGCCCCGGCTCCTCGATGGCGGCGGTCTGCAGGTCGACGCCGGCGGCGTGGGCGAGCTCGGCGTGTCGCTGTGCCAGCGCCTGCGCGCGAGCGGCGCTGCGGTTGACCAGGACCAGCAGGCGCGGGCGGGCCTGCAGCAAGGGCCCGAGCACGCCGGCGGCAGCACCCCCGGCGCCGATCAGCAGCACATGCCGGCCCGCCAGCGAGCAGCCGGCATGGACTTCGAGGTCGCGCAGCAGGCCGCAGCCGTCGGTGTTGTCGCCGAGCCAGCCGCCTCGGTCCAGACGCAGGGTGTTCACGGCGCCGGCCAGGCGTGCCCGCGCGGTGCAGGTCGCTGCCAGCGCCGCCGCCTCGAATTTGAAGGGCACCGTGATGTTGCAGCCCGCACCGCCGCCGTCGGCGAAGGCGCGCACGGCGGCGGCGAAGCCGTCTGCTGCGCAGTCGATGCGTTCGTACTCGATCGCCACACCGGTCTGTGCAGCAAAGGCTGCATGGATGAAGGGCGAGCGGCTGTGCGCCACCGGGTGGCCGATCACGGCGTAGCGTCTCGCTGCGGGGTCGGGCGGGTGGATGCTCATGGCGGTGTAGTGCGACGGCTGTCGCCAAAGGTGGCTTCCAGGCCTTCGTCGCGGGTGAAGCGAAAGCGCGAGGTGATGACGATCTGGTCGGCTTCGCGCCGCATCGCCGCGCTGAAGGGGCCGAAGGGACTGGCGGCGCGCACGATGGCCAGCGCGCGCTGGTCGAGCAGCCGGTTCCGCGACGGGCGCACGATCTCGGCCTCGACGAGGCGGCCCTGCGCGTCGACGGTGACGTTCATCGTCAGCTCACCATAGAGCTTGCGGCCCTGATGCTCCGGGAAGTCGCGCGTGCCGCGTTCCTCGATGCGCTGCTTGAGCGCGTCGTAGTACACCGCGTAAACCGCCTCCTGCGTGGCCGGGCTGATGTAGCGCTTCTTGGGCCGTGCGTTCTCGTCGTTGATGCGTTTCTCGATCTCGGCCAGCAGGCGCAGCAACTGGCGCTTGCGTTCCTCCTGCTCACGGGCGTTCGGATGCCCGGCCTCCTGCTGCGGGGCGGGGCTGGCCAGCAACGCCAGCTCGCGCCGCACCTGGGCCAGCAATTGCTGCTGCTGCTGCTGCAGCGCGTTGATGCGCCGCTGCGCCTCTTCGGGTGCGTCACCGATCTCGGCCACCGCGTGCGCGGGCAGGGGCGACTGCGCGCGGCCCCGCTCGACATTGCCGCCGCCGGCCAGGTTGGCTTGCGCGATCGCCTGTGCTCGAGTCGGCGCTTCGCTCGAGTGGGCGTTGACGAGGATGACCTCGAGCGGCGTGTCGCGAAACACGCGGTTGAAGCGTTCGGGGTCGGCCAGCCGCAGCGTCAGCAAGCCGGCGTGGAAGGCCAGCGAGACCAGCACGGCCCAGTGCAGCGGCGTGAGCGCGGACTTGCCGGCCACGGGCATGTATGCGGCTCAGGGCACCACGCCGTCGGCCGCAGCGGCGGTGTCGACGGCGGGCGTGGGCTCCGCCACGTCGATGGCCAAGGTGAGTGGGCCGCTGCACTCGGCGTCTTCGTCGGCATCGGCGCCGTCATCGCCGCTCGCGGGCTCGTCAAGGCGCTGCAGCAATTGGGCGTGCAGGTCCAGCGTCAACAGGTCCACGCCCAGCACGCGCAGCCGCACATGCGTGCCGCGTGCGAAGTCCTCGGTCCCGGGGACCCGCAAGACCAGCGGCAGCGTCTCGGCGCGCACCAATCCGTCCTTCATGACCGCGGCCTCGAGCTCGCGACAGTCGTTCTGCTCGATCCAGCGCAGCGTCCAGAAGCGCTCGATCGCATGCTGGAAGTCGCCATAGGCCGTGTACGCCGCGTCGAAGCCCGAGACGATCGAGAAAAGTGCGGCGTCGCGCGGCTTGAAGGTCGCGGCCAGGGCCGCCGTCCGGCCGTGGCGGGCGCAGGCGATGATCTGCCACTGGTTGACCAGATCGGCGTAGCGGCGCAGGGGCGAGGTGGCCCAGGTGTACTGCGCCACACCCATGCCGGCGTGCGGCGCAGGCTTGGTGCCCATGCGTACCTTCACGCCAGGCAACAGGCTGGCCTGGCTGCGGTAGATGCCCGGCACGCCGAGCTCGGCCAGCCAGCCGCCCCAGCTGCTGTTGGCCAGGATCATGGCCTCGGAGACGATCAGGTCCAGCGGCGCCCCACGCCGGCGCGTGCTGATCTGCACGCGCTCTGCACCCGTCGGTGCGCCGGTCGCGGGCTCCAGGGCGAAGCTGTAGTCGGGGCGGGTGAAGGTCTCCGGCTTGCCGCGCACGACCTCGCGCCTGGCCTTGAGCGCCTGCGCCAGTCGCCAGGCGAAGGCAAGTGCGGCGGCGTGCGGGTAGGTGGCCTCCTGCTCGCCGCACAGCGTCGCGGCGGTGACGGTGTCGTCGAGCGCATCGTGGCGCAGGTTGCTGACGATGGGGACCCGCTCGAGCCGGGTGTGACTCTCCTGGACCTGGAGCGTCTCCTCGTCGATGCTGAAATAGATGCTGACGGCGGGGCAGTCGCGGCCCTCGGCCAGCGTGTAGGCCTGCACCACCTCCTCGGGCAGCATGGTCAGCTTGCCGCCGGGCATGTAGACGGTGGACATGCGCGCGCGCGCCAGGCGGTCCAGATCGGAGTCCGGCGTGATCGCCAGGCCCGGCGCTGCGATGTGCACGCCAAAGGTCACCCGCCCGCTGCCCAGACCCTGGACCGAGAGCGCGTCATCGATCTCGGTGGTATGCGAGTCGTCGATCGAGAAGGCCTGCACCGCTGCCAGTGGCAGCTCTTCCTCGATCGCCGGGGCCTGCACCACGGGGAAGGCCACGCCTTGCGGGAACTGCTCGAACAGGAAACGCTTCCAGTGGAACTGGTAGGGGCTGTCGATCGCGCCGGCGCCCTGCAGCAGCTCCAGCGGCGAGCGCTGCGTGCGCCGCGCCGCCTCGACCACGGCCTTGTACTCGGCACCGTTCTTGTCGGGCTTGAAGAGGATGCGGTAGATCTGCTCGCGCACCGCGGGCGGACAGCGGCCCTGCGCGATCTCGTCGGCCCATTGCTCGATCTGCGCGGCGAGTTGCCGCTTGCGCTCGATCCCCAGCAGCGCCGCCTTGACGGTCTCGGCGTCGGCCCGGCGAAAGCGCCCCTTCCCGGCGCGCCGGAAATAGTGCGGCGCATCGAACAGGCGCAGCAGCATCGCGGCCTGTTGCGCGGCGCTGGCGCTGGTGCTGAAGTACTCGCGTGCCAGCTCGGCGAACCCGAACTCCTCCGCCGGCGCGAACTCCCAGGCCAGGTCGAGGTCGATCTCCTGCGCCAGCGCCTGCGCATCCACCAGCAGCTGCGCGGGCGCCGGCTGGTCGAAATGCAGCAGGACATGCGCCGCCTTGGCCTTCACGCGCTTGCCTGATTCGAGCTCGATCTGCACCGAGCCCTGCGTCTGGTCCATCACGCGGCCGGCGAAGAACTTGCCCGCGTCGTCGAAGAGTGCGTAGGTCACGGCGCGATTGTCGCAAAGCGGCCTCGACGCTTGCCGCGCCAGCTGCTGTCGCCGCCGCCGCGACCGCGCGGGTGCCGGTCAGACCGACATGCCGCCCGAGACCTCGATCACCGTGCCGTTGATGTAGCTGGCCTCGTCACTGGCCAGAAAGGCGTAGACGTTGGCGATCTCCTCGGGGCGCCCCAGGCGCTTGAGCGGCACATGCTCGCGCAACTGCTCGAGCACCTTCTCGGGGATGGTCTCGAGGATCGGTGTCTCCACGAAGCCCGGCGCCACCGCATTCACGCGGATGCCCTTGGGCCCGAGCTCGCGGCTCCAGGTCTTGGCGAAGCCGATGACGCCGAACTTGGACGCCGCATAGTTCGTCTGCCCGTAGTTGCCGTAGAGGCCGACGACGCTGCTGGCGTTGAGGATCACCCCGCTGCCCTGCGCAACCATGGTGTCGACCACCGCCTGCGTGCAGTGGAAGACGCCGCGCAGGTTGACGTCGATGACGGAGTCGAACTGCTGCAGGCTCATCTTCTGCAGCCGCGCGTCCTGCGTAATGCCGGCGTTGTTGACAAGCACGTCGATGCGGCCGTGGGCCGCCTTGACCTTGGCCACCATCGCGTCGACCTGCTCGCGGCGGGTGACGTCCACGAGGTGGCCGAAGGCGCGAGCCTCGGCCCCGGCAGCGGCCGCACATCGTGCGACCGCGTCGTCGATGGCGCCGGCGTGCATGTCGCACAGGTGCACGGTTGCACCCTCTTGGACGAACTTGAGCGCGGTGGCCAGGCCGATGCCCTGCGCCGCGCCGGTGATGATGGCGATCTTGTGCTGGAGTCTCATGGTGTCAGTTGCAGGAAGTGCAGAAGGAAGGGGAGGTGCTCGTCGAAGTCCGACAGGCCGTGGTCGCTGCCCTCGACGAGCCGCAGTGAACAGCCCGCGTAGCGCGCAGCCATCTCGCGCCAGTCCAGCAGCTCGTCACCCTTGGCGATGAGTGCCAGGTAGCGCTCGCGCCGGGTGAGGGCCGCCGGCGTGAGGACGCGCAGCGCGTCGACGTACTCGGGCCGGAATTCGAAGTGCTGAGTCGGGTCGTGGTAGCCGGTCTGCATGCCGACATGCCAGGCCAGGTCACGCGCGGGGTTCACCGCCGGATTGATCACCACGGCAGGGCAGCCGACGGCCTCGGCTGCGACGGTTGCATAGAAGCCGCCCAGCGAGCTGCCAAGCACCGCCACCTGCCCGCTGGGCCAACCGCGCAACGTGGCGAGCACCTGGGCCAGCGCAAGCAGCGGCGAGGGCGGCAGTTGTGGGCAGGAGCAGGTGACATCGGGGCGATGCTGCTGCAGCCACTCCTGCAGGCGCAGCGCCTTGAACGAGCGCGGCGACGAACGGAACCCGTGCAGGTAGAGCAGGTGCGTCGGTGCGCTGATCGCCTGGGCTGGCGCATTCACATTCATCGTGCGCGCTCGGCAGCCAGTGCCGCCAGCAGCCGCGCATGGATGCCGGCGAAGCTGCCGTTGCTCATGCAGACGACGTGGTCGCCTGGCCGGGCGTCGTGCGCGATCGCCGCCACCAGCGCATCCACCGTCCCGGCGACCACGGCGGCGTCACCCAGCGGCGCCAGCGCTTCGCGTGCACTCCAACCGGTGTCGCCTTGCAGGCAGTAGGCACGTGCCGCGAACTCCAGCGCCCAGGGCAGTTGGGCCTTCATCGCGCCCAGCTTCATG
>JADZCL010000286.1 GCA_020851615.1 Rubrivivax sp. | reverse complement strand
CCCAGCCCCAGCTGCAGCGTCTGCAGCAGGATCCACAGCAGCCAGAAGACACCGAACGCCATCGCTGCAGCCGAAAGCGCCAGGGCCAGCCGGTTGCGACGCTGGCGCCGGCGCTGCAGCGCAAGGCGGACGGCCGTCACGGTCGACCTGGCCGTCGTCGCCGTGCCGGTACCGTCGGGACTCATGCGCGTTGTCCCTCGCCCTTGCGCAGATGCAGGAGCAGCAACTTGGAGAGCGCCAGCACGACGAAGGTGATGGCAAAGAGCACCAGCCCGAGGTAGATCAGTGCCGACTGGTGCAAACCGGCCTCGGCCTCGGCAAACTCGTTGGCCAGCGCCGAGGTAATGCTGTTGGCGGGCTCGAACAGCGACAGCGAGCCAAGCTGATTCGTGTTGCCGATGACGAAGGTGACGGCCATGGTCTCACCCAGTGCCCGCCCCAGGCCCAGCATGATGCCGCCGACGACGCCGCTGCGGGTATGGGGCAGTACCACCTGCCAGACCACCTCCCATGTGGTGGCCCCCAGGCCGTAGGCCGATTCCTCGAGCATGGGCGGGGTGAGCTCGAACACGTCGCGCATCACCGCGGCGATGAAGGGAATCACCATGATCGCCAGGATGATGCCTGCCGGCAGGATGCCGATGCCCACCGGCGGCCCCGAGACCAGCGCCCCCAGCAGCGGCAGCTTGCCCACTGCGGCCTGCAGTGGCGCTTGCACATGGCGCGCAAGCACGGGGCCAAACACCAGCAGGCCCCACATGCCGTAGACGATGGACGGTACGGCCGCCAGCAACTCGATGGCGGTCCCCAGCGGGCGCTGGAGCCAGCGCGGCGACATCTTGGTCAGGAAGACGGCGATGCCCAGGCTGACCGGTACCGCGATGACCAGCGCGATGAGCGAGGTCGCAAGCGTGCCGTAGATCATCGCCAGGCCGCCGAACTGCTGCCGCACCGGGTCCCACTGGGCGGTCCAGGCGAACGCCGGTCCGAACTCGCGCATTGCCGGCCACGCCCCATGCAGCAGCGAGAGCACGATGCCCACGAACAACGCCAGCGTCAGCCACGCCGCCCCCTGCGCAAGAGTGGCGAACAGCCGCTCGGCCCAGGTGCCGTGACGGGCGGGACGGACCAGGCGCGAGCACGCGGAGACAGACATGTGACAAGCAATTCGGCAGCAGACCGGTACGCCGTGGCACAGCCGCTCAGAGAGCCCGCACGGGTTTGCCCGCGCCGTCCTTGATCTGCTCCCAGTGACGTCGCACCAGCTGTTTGACGGCGTCGGGCAGGGGCACGTAGTCGAGCTCGCCGGCCGTCGCGTCGCCCTGCGCGTACGCCCAGTCGAAGAAGCGCAGCGCAGCGGCCGCGGCCTGCGGCTTGTCGGGGTTCCTGGGGATCAGGACGTAGGTGGGGTTGGTCAGCGGCCAGGCATCCTTGCCCGGCTGGTCGGTGGTGATCTGGAAGAAGCTGCGCTGCCAGTCGGCGCCGGCCGCCGCGGCCTTGAAGCTGTCGTCGCCGGGTGCCACGAACTGGCCCTCGCGATTCTTCAGCAACGCAAAGCTCAAGCGGTTCTGCTTCACGTAGGCGTATTCGACATAGCCAATCGAGTTGGGCAGCCGTTGCACGAAGACGGCCACCCCCTCGTTGCCCTTGCCGCCTGCGCCAACGGGCCAGTTGACGGCCGTTCCTTCACCGACGCGGGTCTTCCACTCAGCATTTACCTTCGAGAGGTAGTTGGTAAAGATGAAGGTGGTGCCCGAGCCATCGGCGCGCCGCACGACGGCGATGTCGGCGTCGGGCAGCGGAAGGCCGGGGTTGAGCGCCGCCAGCGCAGCATCGTTCCACCGCGTGATCCGGCCCAGGTAGATATCACCCAGCACGGCGCCAGTGAGCCGCAGCTGATTGGCGCCGATGCCCTTGATGTTGAACACCGGCACCACGCCCCCGATGACGGTGGGGAACTGCAGCAGGCCATCCCGCGCCAGTTCCTCATCCTTGATCGGCATGTCGCTCGCACCGAAATCCACCGTCCTGGCCTTGATCTGGCGGATGCCGGCGCCCGACCCGACCGGCTGATAGTTGATGCGCGTGCCGGTGGCCTTGTGATAGGCATCGGCCCACTTGGCATAGACCGGTGCCGGGAAGGTGGCACCGGCGCCGGTCGCATCCTGCGCAACCGCGGCAGCGCCGGTCAGGCCACACAGCAGCAGGGCACCGCCCAGGCGGCCCAACATCCGGTTCACAACTCGATTCATGACAGTCCTCGTTGACAGCTCATCAGGCTGAACAGAACTGTAGAAAGCGTGTGTGACGGCTTCGTGACAGCGTGGGGCAGGGGCCGCACGCTCACGCGCGGCACAGGGGTCGCACGCTCACGCGTGCGGCCGCGTGATGCTCAGGCCTGCACGGCCGCGGCCAGGTGCTCGGCGCAGCGGCGGCCGAGCTCGGCATCGCGCGATTCGACCATCACGCGCAGCACGGGCTCGGTGCCGCTGGCGCGGATGAGGACGCGGCCGCCATCACCCAGGTCGCGCGTCACGCGGCGCTGTGCGTCGTCCAGGCTGCGGCTGCAGGTCCAGTCAAGGCCCTCGCGCAGGCGGACATTGATCATCGTCTGCGGGAACAGCGTCACGCCGTCGAGCAGGCCGGCGAGCGTGCGCCCATTGCGGCGGATGGCCTGCATGATCTGCAGGGCGCTGACGATGCCGTCGCCCGTCGTGTGCCGATCCAGCGCCAGCAGGTGGCCCGAGCTTTCGCCACCAAGCTGCCAGCCACGGCGCGCGAGCTCCTCGAGCACGTAGCGGTCGCCGACCTTGGCGCGCACGAGCGGAATGCATAGGCCTTGCAGAGCCACGTCGACCGCCATGTTCGTCATCAGGGTGCCGACCACGCCAGGCACGGCCTCACCCTTGGCCAGACGGTCGGCGGCCATCACGTAGAGCAGCTCGTCGCCGTTGTAGAGCCGCCCCTGGCCGTCGACCATCTGCAGGCGGTCCGCATCGCCGTCGAGCGCGACACCGTAGTCCGCCCCGTGCTCCAGCACCGCCTGCACGAGGGCTGCCGGCGCAGTGGCACCCACGCCCTGGTTGATGTTCAGGCCATCGGGCTGCACGCCGATCGAAACGACGACCGCACCCAGTTCGTGGAAGACCTCCGGCGCGACGTGGTAGGCCGCACCGTGCGCGGCATCGACGACGATCTTCATGCCCCGCAGCGAGAGGTTGTGGGGCACCGTGCTCTTGCAGAACTCGATGTAGCGGCCGCCCGCGTCGGTGAGTCGCCGCGCGCGGCCAAGCGTCGCCGAGTCGACCCAGGTCGGTGCCCGTGTCAGCGCGGCCTCGACATCGGCTTCCCAGGCGTCGGGCAGCTTTTCGCCCTGTGCGGAGAAGAACTTGATGCCGTTGTCACCGAAGGCGTTGTGCGAGGCGCTGATCACCACACCCAGATCCAACCGCAGCGCACGCGTGAGATAGGCCACACCCGGCGTGGGCAGCGGCCCGCTGAGCAGCACGTCCACGCCGGCAGAAGCAAAGCCGGCCTCCAGGGCCGACTCCAGCATGTAGCCCGAGATGCGCGTGTCCTTGCCGATCAGCACGGTCGGGCGCTCATTGCTGCGCCGCAGGACCTGCCCCACGGCATGACCCAGGCGCAGCATGAAGTCGGGCGTGATCGGCGGCTGCCCCACGGTACCGCGGATGCCGTCGGTGCCGAAATACTGTCTGCTCATCGTCGCGTTCCGTCGCGTGCGGTCATGTCGCACCCCGCGGCGATTTTCCCTGCACGCATCAGCCGCCATCACCGTTGCCGCCGCCGAAGATGTGACGGTTTGAACGGCGATGCGGAGAGACTTCAGGCGGCGGCGGGCGCGCTATCGGCCTGAGCGGGCGGCGTGGGCCCGCTGCTGCGGTTGGCCGGTGGCGTCCAGTCCTTGGGCGGACGCGGCGGACGGCCGGCCATGATGTCGTCGATCTGCTCGGCGTCGATGGTCTCCCAGTCGAGCAGCGCCTGCGCCATCGCATGCATCTTGTCCTTGTGGTCCTCGATCAGCTTGCGCGCCACGCCGTACTGGTCGTCGATGATGCGGCGGATCTGCTGATCCACCTTGCGCATCGTCTCCTCGGACATGTTGGTCGTCTTGGTGACGCTGCGGCCGAGGAAGACCTCACCCTCGTTCTCGGCGTAGACCATGGGCCCGAGCTCGTCGGTCATGCCGTAGCGCGTGACCATGTCGCGCGCGATCTGCGTGGCACGCTCGAAGTCGTTGGACGCGCCGGTGGTCATCTGGTTCATGAACACCTCCTCGGCAATGCGTCCGCCGAAGAGCACGCTGATCGTGCTGAGCATGCGCTCCTTGTCCATGCTGTAGCGGTCGCCCTCGGGCAGCTGCATGGTCACGCCCAGGGCGCGCCCGCGCGGAATCACCGTCACCTTGTGCACCGGATCGGTCTTGGGCAGCAGGCGCGCGACCAGCGCGTGGCCGGCCTCGTGGTAGGCCGTGTTGCGTCGCTCCTCCTCGGGCATGACCATGGACTTGCGCTCGGGGCCCATCATGATCTTGTCCTTGGCGCGCTCGAAGTCGATCATCTCGACCACGCGCGCGTTGCGCCGCGCGGCAAAGAGCGCCGCCTCGTTGACGAGATTGGCCAGGTCTGCGCCGCTGAAGCCGGGCGTGCCGCGCGCGAGGATGTCGGCACGGATGTCCTGCCCCACCGGCACCTTGCGCATGTGCACGTTGAGGATCTGTTCGCGCCCGCGCACGTCGGGCAGCGTCACGTAGACCTGACGGTCGAAGCGGCCCGGGCGCAGCAGCGCAGGGTCGAGGATGTCGGGCCGGTTGGTGGCCGCCATCACGATCACGCCCAGGTTGGTCTCGAAGCCGTCCATCTCGACCAGCATCTGGTTGAGGGTCTGCTCGCGCTCATCGTTGCCACCGCCGAGGCCCGCGCCGCGGTGGCGGCCGACGGCGTCGATCTCGTCCACGAAGATGATGCAGGGCGCGCTCTTCTTGGCCTGCTCGAACATGTCGCGCACGCGTGCAGCGCCCACGCCGACGAACATCTCGACGAAGTCCGAGCCGCTGATGCTGAAGAAGGGCACCTTGGCCTCGCCGGCGATCGCCTTGGCCAGCAGCGTCTTGCCGGTGCCCGGCGGGCCCACCAGCAACACCCCGCGCGGGATGCGGCCACCGAGCTTCTGGAACTTCTGCGGATCCTTCAGGAAGTCGACCAGTTCCTTCACCTCTTCCTTGGCCTCGTCGCAGCCGGCGACATCGGCAAAGGTCGTGGTGTTGTTGCTCTCGTCGAGCATGCGCGCCTTGCTCTTGCCGAAGCTGAAGGCACCGCCCTTGCCGCCGCCCTGCATCT
>JADZCL010000285.1 GCA_020851615.1 Rubrivivax sp. | reverse complement strand
TCCGCAACGAGATCGTCAACTTCGTGCTGCGCGCGCGCGCCAACAACCAGGGCAAGAACCCGCTGTGGACGAGCTACGAGAAGCTGCGCGCGGTGATCGAGAAGAAGATGTTCTCCAACACCGAGGAACTGCTGCCGGTCATCAGCTTCAATGCCAAGGCCAGCGCCGACGAGGCCAAGAAGCACGAGGACTTCGTCACCCGCATGGTCGCCAAGGGCTACACGCCCAAGCAGGTGCGCCTGCTGTGCGAGTGGTACCTGCGCGTGCGCAAGAGCAGCTGACCCACGCCTGTGCAACAGGGGGACGCGCGTGCTTCAATCGATCATCGACCGGCGGCTGGCGGGCAGGAACAAGTCCATCGGCAACCGCGAGCGCTTCATGCGCCGCTACAAGGAGCAGATCCGCGAGGCCGTCAAACGCGCCGTCGATGGCCGCGGCATCCGTGACCTCGAGCGCGGTGAAGAGGTGCACATCCCGAAGAAGGATCTCTCGCAGCCGGTGTTCCACCATGGCCAGGGTGGCACGCGCGAGATGGTGCATCCGGGCAACAAGGAGTACTTGCGCGGCGACCGCATCCAGCGCCCCAAGGGCGGGCAAGGCGGTGGCTCCGGCAAGGGCCAGGCCAGCGACTCGGGAGAGGGCGAGGACGACTTCAGCTTCGCGCTGAGCAAGGAAGAGTTCATGCAGGTCTTCTTCGAAGATCTTGCACTGCCGCACCTGATACGCACGCAATTGGCCGAAACACCCGAGTGGCGCAGCCACCGCGCCGGCTACACCAACGACGGCACGCCCACCAACCTGCATGTGGTGCGATCGATACGCGGCGCGATCGGTCGGCGCCTGGCCATCGGCGCGGGCTCGCGGCGCGAACTGCGCGAGATGGAGCAGCACCTGATCGAGTTGCACGCGGCTGCCGCAGCAGGAGACGCCGGCGCCCGCGCCCAGATCCCCCCGCTCGAGCAGGAGATTGCGGCGCTGAAGGCGCGGCTCGAGCGCATCCCCTACCTCGATCCGATCGACCTGCGCTTTCGCAACAGGGTGCGGGTCCCGGTCCCCACGAGCAAGGCGGTGATGTTCTGCCTGATGGACGTATCGGGCTCGATGGACGAAGCCCGCAAGGAGCTGTCCAAGCGCTTCTTCATCCTGCTCTACCTGTTCCTCACGCGGCACTACGAGAAGATCGACATCGTCTTCATCCGCCACCACACCCAGGCGCAGGAGGTGGACGAGGAGAACTTCTTCCATGCGCGCGAGACCGGTGGCACCGTGGTGAGCAGCGCCTTGGTGCTGATGGAGGAGATCGTTCGCGCACGCTACAGCCCGTCCGAGTGGAACATCTACGGCGCCCAGGCCAGCGACGGCGACAACTGGCACCACGACTCGGGCCGCTGCCGGGAGCTCCTCAACGACAAGCTGCTGCCGCTGTGCCGCTACTTCGCCTACGTGCAGGTGGCCGAGGAAGAGCAGAACCTCTGGGAGGAATACACGCAGCTGGCCAGCACGCACCGGCACTTCGCCATGCGCAAGGCGGTCGAGGCCTCGCAGATCTACCCGGTCTTCCGCGACCTGTTCAAGAAGGAGCAGGCGGCGGCCTGACCCGCAGGGGCCCAGCCGATCGCCGTCACCACCATGAACGATCCCGGCTACGAACGTCGCCGCGTGCACGATCGAGCACGCATCCCGCATGACGGCGATCGCCGTGCCGGCGCACGTCGGCAAGTGCAGCCCTTGCCATCCCCGGCGCGACCTTCGCAGCCCCTGCCGGGCCCCAGCGACTGGTCATTCGAGCTGATCGAGCGCTACCACGAGGTCATCCGCAACACAGCCGCGCGCTTCGGCCTGGACACCTACCCCAACCAGCTCGAGATCATCACGGCCGAGCAGATGATGGACGCCTACGCCAGCGTGGGCATGCCCGTCAACTACCGCCACTGGAGCTACGGCAAGGAATTCATCGCCACCGAGAAGAACTACAAGCGCGGCGCGATGGGCCTGGCCTACGAGATCGTCATCAACTCCAACCCCTGCATCAGCTACCTGATGGAAGAGAACACGATGGCGATGCAGGCCCTCGTCATCGCCCACGCCGCCTACGGCCACAACAGCTTCTTCAAGGGCAACTACCTCTTTCGCATGTGGACCGATGCGGCGTCCATCGTCGACTACCTCGTCTACGCCAAGAACTACGTGCGCCAGTGCGAAGAGCGCCACGGGATCGACGCCGTCGAGCTCTTCCTCGACAGCTGCCACGCGCTGTCCCATCACGGCGTGGACCGCTACCGTCGCCCCACGCGCAAGTCGCTTGCGCAGGAACTGGCCGAGCGCAAGGACCGCGAGCAGTACGCGCAGCAGCAGGTCAACGACCTCTGGCGCACGCTGCCGCGCCGCGCGGAAAAGGAGCACACCGACCACGACAGCAAGCGCTTCCCCGAGGAGCCGCAGGAGAACCTGCTCTACTTCATCGAGAAGAACGCGCCGCTGCTCGAACCCTGGCAGCGCGAGGTCATGCGCATCGTGCGCAAGATCGCCCAGTACTTCTACCCGCAACGCCAGACGCAGGTCATGAACGAAGGCTGGGCCACGTTCTGGCACCACCGGCTGCTCAACCAGATGTACGACGACGGCCATCTCGTCGACGGCGTGATGATCGAGTGGCTGAAGTCGCACACCAACGTCATCGCGCAGCCCCCGGTGGGCCATCCAGCCTACAGCGGGCTCAACCCCTACGCGCTGGGCTTTGCGATGTACACCGACATCAAGCGCATCTGCGAGCAACCGACCGCCGAGGACCATGAATGGTTCCCCGATATCGCCGGCACGCCCTGGCTGCCCGCGCTCGACCAGGCGATGCGCAACTTCAAGGACGAGAGCTTCATCGGCCAGTACCTGAGTCCGCGGCTGATGCGCGAGCTGCGCCTGTTCGCCATCCGCGACGACGAGAAGGACGCCGAGCTCGAGGTCGCCGCGATCCACGACGAGGCCGGCTATCGCCGCCTGCGCGAATCGCTCTCACGCCAATACGACCTCGGCACCCGCGAACCCGACATCCAGGTCTGGAACGTCAACCTGCGCGGCGACCGCAGCCTCACCCTGCGACACTTCCAGCACAACGAGCGTCCACTGCACGACAGCGCCGAAGAAGTCATCAAGCACGTCGCACGGCTGTGGGGTTTCGGCGTGCACCTGGAGAGTACCAACGCCGCCGGCGAAGTGACGCAGCGCTGGAGCGTGAACCCGCCGGGCTGAACGCGACCCAAGCGGGCCGCAAGCGACAAACCCCGCTGCCCGCGAGGTTTGTCTTGTCCAAACGCACCCGCAGGGCGCGCAGCGGCTCAGCGAACGCGGCGGCGGCGCGTGGCGGCCAGGCCCAGCAGCCCCGCAGCAGCCACCAGCAGCGTGCCGGGCTCGGGCACGTCGCCGCTGTCGGTCAGCTCGAAGTTGAACGACGAAGTCACCCCGGCAATCGTCCACGAGACGTTGTCGACCGCACCGACATAGCTGCCGCTCCAGCCCGAACCGATGCCCGCACTGAAGCCGATGATCTTCGCGTTGGGCATGTATGCCTGCCATGCC
This sequence comes from Rubrivivax sp., assembly GCA_020851615.1. GTDB lineage: Bacteria > Pseudomonadota > Gammaproteobacteria > Burkholderiales > Burkholderiaceae_C > Rubrivivax. The sequence goes on along the minus strand of JADZCL010000285.1, from coordinate 12,992 downwards.
GCCAGCGTGTCGTCGTAGGCATAGCCGTTGCCGTCAATGTCGAAGCCGGTGCCAAGCCCCAGGCCGAAGTTCCAGACATTGGTCGTGCCGGTGATGCTGTCCTGCACCCAGGCGTCGGTCGAGACACCCAGCGCGTTGTAGATGCGCTCGAACACCAGCCCGCCGCGGTCACCCGCGGTGTTGAGGTTGCCGTCACGGTCGATCAGCACGCGCATCACCGCGTGGAAGTGGCCGGTTGCAGTGCTGCTGCTGTCGCGATACCACTCGTAGCTCATCGCGCTCAGGTCCGAGAAGTTGCCCAGCGTGCCGGTGGACGCGTAGTTCTGACTGAACAACGGCTTGGCGCCGTTCACCAGGTACTCGATGTCGGCCTTCGAGCCGCTGGTCTGGCCCTGGAAGTAGACCGATCCGTTGCCCGAGCGCGGCTCGTCGCCGCTGATGCCGATCTTCGTGTTCGCCCGCGCGTTGTTGTAGTACCAGCCGCTGCTTCCCAGCGCCTGGCCCTTGCCGCTGCTTCCCGACCCGGCAAAGACGTCGCCGGCCGGATTGTTGGCTTCGACGACGAGACCCGCTTGTGCGGCACCCGCAAAGGCCAGTGCGGCGACCAGCGCGAGGGGCGACAGCTTGTTCCAACTCATTTGCATGCTCCCTTCTATGAAAATAAACTACAAGTTATTTCCGGCAATAAACGTACCATATTTGCAAACAATTGATTCATATGTCCATTCGCCATGCGCAGGAAATCGACATATCTACGGCGTAAGAAATACCGACACGCTCCGTAACCCTCGCGCCCACACGCCGATTGCCGGGGGTTGGTGTCGCCTTTCCTTACACTATTGATCTCCGCACCGGGGCAGTGCTCTGCAAGTCGTTACAAATGTGGAGGAATTTCTCTTTGGCCCGAATGATGCTTACGCGCACCGACCGATTGGCGTCAACTGGAGAGCTCCGATGCACATGCTGAAGAAATTGATCGCAATCACGTCTGTCGTCTCGGCCTTTCCTGCGTCTGCAGGCATGCTGTACGTGGCCTACGACAACTTCACCTACTCGGGGCTGGTGACTCGCTACGCCACACTGGCCGACGCGCAGGCCGGAACCAACGCGATGTCCAGCACGAGCATCGCGACGGCAACCAATGGCAGTGCCGCAACACGCACGAACGCCCGCGATGGGAATCTCTATCTGGCCAGCAGCTCCGCAGCCTATGACCCGAGCGATGTGGCCTACTTCTCGACTGCGTGGTACTTCACCCAGTCTCCGGGCAACGGCAATGGCTGGGGCAACCCCAACAACACGAACACGGGCTTCGTCCAGTACTACGACGAAACGGCCACGCCGACAGTCAACGGGGGCTGGTCCAACGGCAACAAGACCTTCACGGTCCACGTGACCGGCGGCACCGGCGACAGCTTCAACTATGCGCGCCTGTGGGCCGCACCCTCTTTGGGTGGGCCCTCTGGCGACACAAGCGGGTTCTTCCACAGCTTCGGCCTCTCGCTGCAGGCGAACTTCCTGACCGCCGCCAGCTACAACAACACCACCACCTGGTACGAGACGGCAGCGGATCCCGATTCGATGACCGGCAGCGCCAGCGGCATCTTCGAGAACCAGTCGACGACCAACCCCGCGCTGAACGGGTTCTACAGCTTCAGCTTCACCTTCGCGCCGGGCAGTTGGGCCAGCGATGTCGGTGCATCCTGGGGCGGAACAGCGGGCTATACGCCCGGGAGCATCTTCGCCGCGCCGGGTGCGTCGAATGTGCCCGAGCCCGCCATGCTGGCGCTCGCCGCGGTCGGCTTGCTCGGCCTTGCGGCCGCACGACGGCGCGCGCGCCGCTAGCGCGGCCTGGATGCTGGCATCACGATGCCAGCATCTTCCCCGGGTTCATGATGTTCTTCGGGTCCAGCGCGCGCTTGATGGTGCGCATGACTTCCATCGCGCCTTCGCCGTGCTCGCCGACGAGGTAGCCCATCTTGTGCAGGCCCACACCGTGCTCGCCGGTGCAGGTGCCCCCCATCTGCTGCGCGCGCTGCACCATGCGCAGGTTCAGTGCCTCAACGCGCTCGGCCTCGTCGGCGTCGCTCGGGTCCAGCAGCCAGCTGAGGTGGAAGTTGCCATCGCCGACGTGGCCGACGATCCAGAAGGGCACGCCGTTGGCGTCGGAGTCGTCCATCGCCGCCTGGATGCATTCGGCCAGGCGTGAGATGGGGACACAGACGTCACCGGCCTGGCAACGGCAGCCCGGGCGTGTCTGCACGGCAGCAAAGTAGGCGTGATGGCGCGCCGTCCACAGGCGGGTGCGCTCCTCGGGTGTGGTCGCCCACTGGAAGTCGGTGCCGCCGAACTCCTTGGCGATCTCCTGCACCGTCTGCGCCTGCTCCTGCACGCCCGCGGCGCTGCCGTGGAACTCCATCAGCAGCATCGGGCTCTCCTGCAGTTCGAGCCGATCGTGCTTGTTGACCGCGCGCACGGCGTTGGCATCCAGCAATTCGCAGCGCGCGATCGGCACACCCATCTGGATGATCTGGATGGTCGTGCGCACCGCGGCGTCGACACTGGGGAACTGGCAGATCGCCGCGCTCACCGCCTCGGGCAGCGGGTAGAGCTTGAGGGTGATCTCGGTCATCACGCCCAGCGTCCCTTCGCTGCCCACGAAGAGCCGCGTGAGGTCGTAGCCGGCCGCGCTCTTCTTGGCGCGCGTGCCGGTGCGGATGACCGTGCCGCTGGCGGTGACGACGGTCAGTGCCAGCACGTTCTCGCGCATCGTGCCGTAGCGCACGGCGTTGGTGCCGCTGGCGCGCGTGGCGCTCATGCCGCCTAGCGAGGCGTTGGCGCCAGGATCGATGGGGAAGAACAGCCCCGTGTCACGGATCTCGCGGTTGAGTTGTTCGCGCGTCACGCCGGGCTGCACCGTCACCGTCAGATCCTCGGCATGGACCTGCAGGATCTTGTCCATGCGCGAGAGGTCTATCGACACCCCGCCCTGGATGGCCAGCAGGTGGCCCTCGACCGAGCTGCCGACGCCAAACGGGATCACCGGCACGGCGTGCTCGTCGGCCAGGGCAACGACGGCGGCCACGTCTGCCGTGCTCTCGCAGAAGACCACCACCTCCGGCGGCATCATCGGGTAGACCGACTCGTCACGGCCGTGCTGCTCGCGCACGGCCTGGGTGGTGGAGCAGCGCTCGCCAAAGCGGGCGCGCAAGGCCTGGAGCATCGCCGGCGGCACGGGGCGCAGGGTCTGGACGAGCGGATGGGGGTGCGGTGCGTTCATGGAACCTCCGGCCAGCGCGGCCAAGCAGATGGGGGAGTTGCCGCACTCGGCAACAACAGCGCGCTTCATTGTAGGGACGGGGTCTTGGCGCTGCAGCGCAGCGCCGGGCCGGCGCGCTGCTACGATGCGCCGCATGGGCAATCGACTCTCGCAGATCGCCACGCGCACCGGTGACGACGGCAGCACCGGCCTGGGCGACGGCACGCGCGTGCGCAAGGACGATCCGCGCATCGACACCATCGGCCACGTCGACGAGCTCAACTCGAGCCTGGGCGTCATCCTGTGCGAACCCTTGCCCGATGACGTGCGGGCACTCTTGCTCGTCATCCAGCAGGAGCTGTTCAACCTGGGCGGAGAACTGGCCGTCCCGGGCTACACCCTGGTCAAGGAAGACGCCGTGCTGCGTCTGGACCAGGCGCTGGCGCACTACAACGCGGGCCTGCCGCGGTTGGCGGAGTTCATCCTGCCCGGCGGCACGCGCAGCGCCGCCCTGGCACACGTCAGCCGCACCGTCGCGAGGCGCGCCGAGCGGGCCCTGGTCGCGCTGCAGGCGCAGCAGGACGTCAACGCGGCGCTGCGGCACTACCTCAACCGCCTCTCCGACCTGCTCTTCGTCCTCGCCCGCGTGCTCAACCGCGCCAACCTGGACGGTCTGGCCGGTGACGACGTCTACTGGAAGAGCGAACGGCTGGCCCGCCAGGGCGATTGAGCCGACTGGCCAGACCCCCTCAGGCGGCGTGCCGCCGCCGCGCCCGCACAGCGGCGGACAGGATGTGCAGCGCCTCGACCGAATCGTCCCAGCCGATGCAGGCGTCGGTGATGCTCTGGCCGTAGACCAGACCCGCCGGGTCGTCCTTGCCGGGGTTGAACTTCTGCGCCCCGGCCTGCAGGTGGCTCTCGACCATCACCCCGAAGATGCTGCAGCTTCCCGCGGCCAGCTGGGCCCCGACGTCGCGCAGCACCTCGATCTGGCGCTGGTGCTGCTTGCTGCTGTTGGCATGGCTGGCATCGACCATCAGACGGCAGGGCAGCTTGGCGGCCTCCATTTCCTTGCAGGCGGCCGCCACGCTGGCGGCATCGTAGTTGGGCGTCTTGCCCCCGCGCAGGATGGCATGGCAGTCCTTGTTGCCCTTGGTCTGCACGATCGCCACCTGGCCGTTCTTGTGCACCGAGAGGAAGTGGTGCGGCTTGGCCGCGGCCTGGATCGCGTCGCAGGCGATGCGCAGGTTGCCGTCCGTGCCGTTCTTGAAGCCCACCGGCGCCGACAGACCCGAAGCCAGCTCGCGGTGCACCTGGCTCTCGGTCGTGCGCGCGCCGATCGCGCCCCAGGCGATCAGGTCGCCGATGTACTGCGGGCTGATGACGTCCAGGAACTCGCTGCCCGCGGGCACGCCCAGGCGGTTGATGTCCACCAGCAGCTGGCGCGCGATGCGCAGGCCCTCGTGGATACGGAAGCTCTCGTCGAGGTAGGGGTCGTTGATCAGCCCCTTCCAGCCCACCGTCGTGCGCGGCTTCTCGAAGTACACGCGCATGAAGATCTCGAGCTCGCCGGCGTGACGCTGGCGCTCGGCGGCCAGCCGCCGCGCGTACTCGAGCGCGGCTTCCGGGTTGTGAATCGAGCACGGGCCGATGATGACCAGCAGGCGGTCGTCCTCGCCATTCATGATGCGGCGCACCGTCTGCCGGGCCTGCCCCACCAGCGTCTCCACCGGCGTGCCCGCGATCGGGAAGAAGCGGATCAGGTGCTCGGGAGGTGGCAGCGGCGTGATCTCGCGGATGCGCTGGTCGTCGGTCTGGCTGGTCTTCTCGGACAGCGCCAGGCGTGCTTCGCCCTGCGGGGCGCTGCCGGGGGAGGCTTTGGGGCTCATCGATCTGCTCTTCGTTGATGTGGGCGTGGCAAAAAAGAACCGCCGGGGTCACCGGCGGTTCGAAGGGGGTTTGCGCTGCGTGTTCGTTGCGTGCGTCTAGGCCTCTCCAGCCGCCGATTGGGGCGAGAACCAAGAGTACGCAAAGAAATACGGCGCGCAACGCATGGCGCGCAATGTAGCACGGCCGGACGCGGCCGCCCGTCACGCGTCAGTACGCGGCCGCCTCGAAGCCCTCGGCCTGCAGAATGCGCACCACCTCGGCCACGTGTGCCGGGTTGCGCGTCTGCAGCACCAGTTCGATCTCGACGTTCTGCGCCGACAGCGTCGAGAAGGCACGATGGTGGTGCACCTCGTCGATATTGCACCCCGCCCGCGCCACCAGCGTCGTGAGGGTCGCCAGCACGCCCGGGTGATCGCGCGCCGCCACCCGGATGCGCGCCAGCCGCCCGGCGCGCACCATGCCGCGCTCGATGATCGCTGCCAGCCGCAGCGGATCGATGTTGCCGCCGCTGAGGACCAGCCCCACCGTGCGCCCGGCAAAGCGCGATCGGTGGCGCAGCAGGGCCGCCAGGCCCGCCGCGCCCGCGCCTTCGACGACCGTCTTCTCGATCTCCAGCAGCATCAGCACCGCCTGCTCGAGATCGCCTTCGTCGACGAGGACGAGGTCGTCGACGGTCTCGGCGACGATGCGGCTGTTCAGCGCCCCCGGCTGCCCCACGGCAATGCCCTCGGCAATCGTCACCTGGCCCTGCGGGTGCGCGGTGCCCTTGATGCGGTTGAACATCGCCGGGAAGCGCTCGGCCTGTACGCCGACGATCTGCAACGCGGGCCGCAGTGCCCGCGCTGCGCGCCCGATGCCGGCGATCATGCCGCCGCCACCCACCGCGATCACCAGCGTGTCGAGTTCCGGTTGCTGACGCAGCATCTCCAGCCCGATGGTGCCCTGCCCGGCGATCACCAGCGGGTCCTCGAAGGGATGGACAAAGGACAGGCCCTGCGCCTGCGCCATCTGCAACGCGTGCGCGTGCGCGGCATCGAAGCTGTCACCGTGCAGCACCACCTCGGCACCAAAGCCGCGCGTGCGCTCGACCTTCACCAGCGGCGTGAACTGCGGCATGACGATCACCGCGCGCAGGCCCAGGCGCTGGGCGTGATGCGCCACCCCCTGCGCGTGGTTGCCCGCCGAAGCCGCGATCACCCCCCGCAGCGCCAGCCGCCCGGCGTCGCGTTCGGCCAGCAGACCCAACAGCTTGTTGAGCGCCCCACGCTCCTTGAACGAGGCCGTGAACTGAAGGTTCTCGAACTTCAGAAAGACGCGCGTCCCCACGAGCTGCGACAAGGTCCTGGATTCCAGGCAGGGCGTCTCGAGCACCTGCCCGGCCAGGCGCGCGGCGGCAGCCTCGATATCGGCGAGCGCGACCTCGCCCGCGCCTTCGCTCAAGCAGTGCCCCCGACGGTCAGGCGCTCGATACGCAGCGTGGGCTGACCCACGCCCACGGGCACGCTCTGTCCGTCCTTGCCGCACATGCCCACCCCGTCATCCAGGCGCATGTCGTTGCCGATCAGGCTCACGCGCGTGAGCGCATCGGGCCCGTTGCCGATGATCGTCGCGCCCTTGACCGGATACAGGATCTTCCCCTTCTCCACCCAGAAGGCCTCGCTGGCCGAAAAGACGAACTTGCCGCTCGTGATGTCGACCTGGCCACCGCCGAAGTTCGTCGCGTACAGGCCGCGCTCGAGGCTGGCGACGATCTCCGCCGGATCGGTCTTGCCACCCAGCATGTAGGTATTGGTCATGCGCGGCATCGGCGCGTGGGCGTAGCTCTCGCGACGCCCGTTGCCGGTTGCCGCCACACCCATCAGCCGCGCGTTCAGGCTGTCCTGCAGGCAGTTGCGCAGGATGCCGTCCTCGATCAGCACGTTGCGCTGCGACGGTGCGCCCTCGTCGTCGACGTTGAGCGAGCCGCGGCGGTCGGGCAGCGTGCCGTCGTCGAGCACGGTGACACCCCGCGCGGCCACGCGCTGACCCACGCGCCCGGTGAAGGCGCTGCTGCGGCGGCGGTGGAAGTCGCCCTCCAGGCCATGGCCCACGGCCTCGTGCAGCAGCACGCCCGGCCAGCCCGGACCTAGCACCACCGCCATCTGCCCCGCTGGCGCCGGGCGGCTCTCGAGGTTGGTGAGCGCGGCGTTCACGGCCTGCTCGACCCAGTGCGCGATCATCGCGTCGTCGATGCGGTCCAGGCCATAGCGCCCGCCGCCGCCCCCGCTGCCCACCTCGCGCCGGCCACCCTGCTCGGCGATCACCGTCACGCTCAGGCGCACCAGCGGGCGCACGTCGGCTGCGCGCGTGCCGTCCGCACGCGCCACCAGCATCACCTCATGCTCAGCCGCCAGCCCCGCCATCACCTGCACGACGCGCGGATCCCTGGCCCGCGCCAGCCGCTCGGTCTTCTCCAGCAGCGCCACCTTGCGCGCGCTATCCAGCGTGCCGATCGGGTCCAGCGTCGCGTAGAGCCGGCGGCTTGGCGCCACCTTGGACCGGGCACGGCCGACCTTCACGCGCCGCTGCTGGCCGGCCGCACCGATGCTGCGCACGGTGCGCGCGGCATCCATCAGGCTGGCCTCGGAGAGATCGTCGCTGTAGGCGAAGGCCGTGCGCTCGCCGGCCACCGCGCGCACGCCCACGCCCTGGTCGATGCTGAAGCTGCCGCTCTTGACGATGCCTTCCTCGAGGCTCCAGCCCTCGTGGCGCGTGGTTTCGAAGTAGAGGTCGGCATCGTCGATGCGATGCTGCGCGATGCAGCCCAGCGCGCGGGCAAGCACCGTCTCGTCGAGCCCGAAGGGCTCCAGCAACAAGGCCTGCGCGATGGCCAGGCGTTCGAGGGTGGGTTCACGGCTGATCATGCGCAGGCCTCGCCGACAGAGAAAGCGGCCAGCGCATTGTAGGCAGCGCGCTGCGCGGCCGCTCGCGCGCATGCCTGTCAACAGGCGCGCCGTTTCATGCGTTGTGGTGGCGTCATTCACTTCGCCTTTGCGCAGACCATGAAACTGCAACAAGTCCTCCTCGGCACCGTTGTGGCCGCCGCTGCCGCCACGGCCTTTGCCCAAGCACCGGCCAGTGGCACCGCCACCCCTGCACCGGCCACGCCTGCAGCGACGACGCCCGCTGCGGCACCGCCGGCCGCCGAAGCTGCCGCCGGCAAGAAGGCGCACAAGGCGACCCACGCCAGCAAGAAGGCCAAGCAAGCCAAGCGCAGCAAGGCCAAGCGCGCCACCGGCGCCGCCAGCGGCTCGAACTGATTGATCAGCCGCCGGCCGACTGGCGCAGCAGCGCCAGTCGGTAGAGTTGATTGCGCGGCGCGCCACTGATGCGCGCGGCAAGCGCCACGGCCTGCTTGAGCGGCAGTTCGTCCAGCAACACGGCCAGGCACTGTCGTGCCGCTGCAGGCAGGTCGTCCTCAGCGCTGGCCGTCGGCGCGAGCGCGTGCAGCACGAGGACGAACTCGCCGCGCACGCGTTGCGCCTGCGCGGCCAGCCAGGCCGGCGCCTGTGCGGCAGGCAGCGTGGCCACTTCCTCGAATTGCTTGGTCAACTCACGCGCGATCGTGATGTGGCGCGCGGGCACGAGCTGCGCCAGCGCAGCCAGCAAGCCCTGGATGCGGTGCGGCGCCTCGAAGACGATCTGCGCCGCGTGTCCTGCAGCCACAGCCTGCAGTGCACCCTCACGCGCGGCGCCCTTGGCCTGCAGGAAGCCGTGAAAGACGAAGCCCTGCGCGCCCACGTCCCCGGCCACGCTGAGCGCGGCCAGCGCGCTGCTGGGCCCCGGCACGGGCGTCACCGGCCAACCCGCTGCCACGGCCGCTGCCACCAGCCGCGCGCCGGGATCCGAGACCCCCGGCGTTCCGGCATCGCTGACGAAGGCCACCACCTCTCCGGCGGCCAGGCGCTCGCACACACGGGCCGCGGCCTCGTTCTCGTTGTGCGCATGCAGCGCCAGCAAAGGCTTGTTCAGGCCGTATGCGGCCAGCAGCGGCGCGGTGACGCGCGTATCCTCGCAGGCCACGGTGTCCGCACGCATCAGCACGTACAGCGCACGCAGCGTGATATCGGCGCGGTTGCCGATCGGCGTGGCCACCAGGTAGAGCGTGGCCCCGGGGTGGTGCTGGTGGCCTGCAGCGGCGGCCGCAGCGGCCTGCAGCAAGGAAGCATCGATGGTCGACAAGACAGGCACCCGGAGCGGCAAGCCGCGCGGCGATGCAGCCGAGGCACGCGCCCTGGCCCATCTGCAAGAACACGGTCTGCGGTTGGTGGAGCGCAATTATCGAGTCGCCCGCGGGCCCTTTGCGCGCGGCGGCGAGATCGACCTCGTGCTGCGCGAGCGCGACGGCACGCTGGTCTTCGTCGAGGTCCGCAGCCGCCGCGGGCTGGCGCATGGCGGCGCCGCGGCCAGCGTCGGCACGGCCAAGCGAGCGCACCTGCGCCTGGCCGCGCAGCACTATCTGCTGCGGCTGCCCGCCCTGCCGCCCTGCCGTTTCGACGTGGTGGCAATCGACGGCGAGCGCATCGAGTGGATCCGTGCGGCCTTCGACGCCGCTTGAGCGCCTGGGCTCTCGCCTATGATCGTGCGTCATGCTCGAACAGCGCATCCAGCAGCAGTTCTTCGAAGGCGCCGATCTGCAGTACCAGACCGCCGAGGCGCTGGCACCGCCGATTGCGCAGGCCGCGACCGCGATCGTGGAAGCGCTCACCGCCGGCGGCAAGCTGCTGCTGTGCGGCACCGACAGCGGACACGCGCTGGCACGGCACGCCGCGACGCTGCTGGTCGGCGGCCTCGAGCGCACGCGCCCCCCGCTGGCCGCATTGGCCGTTGCGCCCTCGGCCCGCCAGATCCAGGCCCTGGGGCTGCCCGGCGACCTGCTTCTTCTGGTCGACGCCGCCGCGGGCGACCTCGACATCGGCATGGCCGCGATACGCGCCGCCCAGGGCAAGGACATGACCGTCGTCCTGCTGGTGGGCAGCAGCGGCGACGGCCTGCGTGAGACCCTGGCCGAGACCGACATCCAGATCACCGTGCCGCACGAGCGCACAAGCCGCGTGCTCGAGACCCAGTTGCTGGTGCTGCACACCCTGATCGACGCGGTCGACGCCCAACTGATGGGAGATCCTGAATGAACCGACTTCGCCTGCCGCTGCGCCTGGCAGCCACCACCCTGGCCGTTTCGGCAGCCGTGACCACGCTGCCTGCCTGCGCGCCGCTGCTGCTGGGTGGCGCAATGCTCGGCGGCACGATGATGGTGCTCGACCGGCGCAGCAGCGGGGCACAGGTCGACGACCAGGCCATCGAGCTCAAGGCCGCCATCCGCGTGCGCGAACTGGCCCTGGGCGCCCACGTCAACGCCACCAGCTACAACCGCGTGCTGCTGATCACGGGCGAGGTCCCGCGCGAGGCCGACAAGGCGATCATCGAGCAGCAGCTCTCACGCATCGACGGCGTGCGCTCGGTCGTCAACGAGCTGGCGGTGATGGAGGCCAGCACCGTGGGCTCGCGCACCAGCGACAGCGTCATCACGAGCAAGGTCAAGGCCGGGTTCGTCGACGCCAAGGACTTGCAGGTGCAGGCCGCCAAGGTCGTGACCGAGCGCGGCGTCGTCTACCTAATGGGGCGCGTGACCGAGCGCGAGGCCGCGCGCTTTGCCGACATCGCCCGCTCGATCGACGGCGTGCGCAAGGTCGTGCGCGTATTCGAGATCGTCAGCGAGGCCGAATTGGCCTCGCTGCAGACCAAGTCCTGACGCACCCCGCGGCGCGACCGGCTACCGCAGCCGGCGCAGCAGGCTGCTCGTGTCCCAGCGGCCACCGCCCTGGCGCTGCAGGTCGGCGTAGAACTGGTCGACGAGCGCCGTCACCGGCAGTTGTGCGCCGTTGCGGCGCGCCTCGTCGAGCACCAGACCCAGGTCCTTGCGCATCCAGTCGACGGCAAAGCCGAAGTCGAAGCGGTCCTCGAGCATGGTCTGGCCTCGGTTGTCCATCTGCCAGCTCTGAGCCGCGCCCTTGCCGATGACCTGGAGCACCTGCTGCATGTCCAGGCCTGCGAGGCGGCCGAAGGCAATCGCCTCGGCCAGCCCTTGCACGAGGCCGGCGATGCAGATCTGGTTGACCATCTTGGCAAGCTGGCCGGCACCGCTGTCGCCCACGCGCGTCACCGCGCGGCCATAGGCCAGCGCAAGCGGCGCCATGGCGTCGAAGGCGGCCTGCTCGCCGCCGCACATCACCGTCAACACGCCATTCACCGCGCCGGCCTGTCCGCCCGAGACGGGCGCATCGACGAATCCCAGGCCGCGCGCGGCGGCCAGCGCGTGCAGCTCGCGCGCGACCGCGGCCGAGGCGGTCGTGTGGTCGACGAAGACCGCACCGGGCTGCATGCCCGCAAACGCGCCATCTTCGTCACGCTGGCCGTCGGCGTGCGGCCGGCCCAGCGTCACCGCACGCACGTCGTCGTCATTGCCCACGCAGGCGAAGACGAAGTCGGCGCCGGCTGCCGCCTGGGCCGGCGTGGTCGCGACCTGCCCGTTGTATTCACGGACCCAGGCGAGCGCCTTCTCGGCATGGCGGTTGTAGACGGTCACGGCATGGCCGGCGCGCGCCAGATGCCCGGCCATCGGCGCGCCCATCACGCCCAGACCGAGGAAGGCCACCCGTTGGGGGGCCGTATGGGCGTAGGTCTTGGTGGCAGTGTTCATGCCGCGCATGGTGCCACGAAGCGGCGCCTGGCCTGCCGCGAAGCGGCAGGCCCTGATGCGCTCTCAGCGCGGCCGGGCGTCGGTGGCGCGGCGGCCGGGGTTGAGCTTGGCAAGCTCGGCCTGCGGATCACCCACGATCTGCATGTGCTCGGTGCCCGCGGCGAGGTCGGGGTTGCGTGCGCGCTGGCTCTTGAGCTTGATCTGCAGCCGCAGGTCGTTGACCGAATCGGCGTTGCGCAGCGCGTCCTCCAGGCCCACCAGGTTCGCTTCATAGAGGGCGAACAGCGCCTGGTCGAAGGTCTGCATGCCCAGTTCGGTCGAGCGCTTCATCAGCTCCTTGATCTCGCCGACCTCGCCCTTGAAGATCAGGTCGGAGATGAGCGGCGTGTTGAGCAGGATCTCCACCGCCGCGACGCGGCCACGTCCTTCCTGGCGCGGCAGCAGGCGCTGCGAGACCATCGCCTTCAGGTTCAGCGAGAGGTCCATCAGCAGCTGTGCGCGCCGCTCCTCGGGGAAGAAGTTGATGATGCGGTCCAGCGCCTGGTTGGCGCTGTTGGCATGCAGCGTGGCCATGCACAGGTGGCCGGTCTCGGCGAAGGCCACCGCGTGCTCCATGGTCTCGCGGTCACGGATCTCGCCCATCAGGATCACATCGGGCGCCTGACGCAGCGTGTTCTTCAGCGCGATCTCCCAGCCGTCGGTATCGATGCCGACCTCGCGCTGCGTGACGATGCAGTTCTTGTGCGGGTGAACGAACTCGACCGGATCCTCGATCGTGATGATGTGGCCGAAGGAGTTCTCGTTGCGCCAATCCACCATCGCCGCCAGCGAGGTGCTCTTGCCCGAGCCGGTGGCCCCGACAAAGATCACCAGGCCGCGCTTGGTCATCGCCACGTCCTCGAGCACGACCGGCAGGTTCAGACTGGCGATGGTGGGCAGCGTCTGCGGGATGGTGCGGAAGACGAGCCCGACATGGCCCTGCTGCATGAAGGCGTTGACGCGAAAGCGCCCCACGCCCGCAGGCGAGATGGCGAAGTTGCATTCCTTGGTGCGCTCGAAGTCGGCGGCCTGCTTGTCGTTCATCACCGAGCGCGCCAGCTGCAG
>JADZCL010000284.1 GCA_020851615.1 Rubrivivax sp. | reverse complement strand
GTGGCCACGGCGCAGGGTGCGCTGGTCGATGCGCGCATGCCGCAGCTGGCCATGCTCAACGAAATCAAGAGTCATGTGAACCAGATCGGCCTGTCGATGCGCAACATGGCCATCATGACCGATGCCGTTGCCCTGGTGGCGCAGCGGGAGCAGATCGACCAGGAGCGGGCCGCGGCCCAACGGCTGTTCGAGCAGATCAGCGCACAGGATGATTCCGCGCGCAGCAAGGAACTGCTGGCGCGCCTGGCGGAGGTGCGCGGCGGCTACGACCAGGCGCAGGCGCACTTCCTGGATCTCGCCGGTGGCGGCAAGGTCGACGAGTCGCGTGCCTTCCTGCTGGAGACGGCACGTCCGCGCCAACTGGCCTACTTCGCCGCCATCGATGCGCTCCTGGTCGACCAGAACGAGCGCGCCCAAGCCGCGGCCAGCACCGCCAGTGCGACGGTGGCCAGCATCCGCACGCTGCTGCCCATCACGTCGGCACTGGCGCTGGCGATCGCGGTTGCTGCCGCGCTGCTGATCATCCGCAGCCTGCTGCGCCAGCTTGGCGGCGATCCCGCCGAGGCCGCTGCCCTGGCGACTGCGGTGGCGCGGGGTGACCTGAGCTCGCGTGTGAGCCTGCGTGCCGGGGACGAGCGCAGCCTGATGGCGCAACTGGTGCGCATGCAGGAGCAACTGGCGGGCGTGGTCGGACAGGTGCGCGGCAATGCCGAGAGTGTGGCCACCGGCAGCGGGCAGATCGCGCAGGGCAATGCCGACCTCAGTCAGCGCACCGAGGAGCAGGCCAGTGCACTGGAGGAGACGGCGGCGTCGATGGAGCAGCTTGGCTCCACCGTGCGACAGAACGCCGACAACGCGCGCCAGGCAAGCCAGCTCGCCCACGGCGCCAGTGAGGTGGCGGGCAAGGGGGGTGAGGTCGTGACGCGTGTCGTCGCCACCATGCGTGCCATCCAGGGCAGCGCGCAGCGGATCGCCGAGATCATCGGCACCATCGATGGCATCGCCTTCCAGACCAACATCCTCGCCTTGAACGCCGCAGTCGAGGCCGCGCGGGCAGGCGAGCAGGGCCGCGGCTTTGCCGTCGTTGCCAGCGAGGTGCGCGCGCTGGCCCAGCGCAGTGCCGAGGCGGCCAAGGAGATCAAGTCCCTGATCACCGACAGCGTCGCCCAGGTGGACGCCGGCACGACGCTGGCCGATCAGGCCGGGGCGACGATGCAGGAGATCGTGGCCTCGATCGGGCGCGTCAACGACATCATGGCGGAGATCTCCAGTGCCAGCCTGGAACAGAGCCAGGGCGTCAGCCAGGTCGGGGAGGCAGTCAGCCAGATGGATCAGGTCACGCAGCAGAACGCGTCGCTGGTCGAGCAGAGTGCGGCAGCCGCCGACAGCCTCAAGCAGCAGGCGCTGCAGCTGGTGCAGGCGATGGCGGTGTTCAGGATCGAGGCGGGTGCGGCGGCTGCTCCGGCCGCAGCAGACGCAGTAGCAGCCACGCCGCGCCGACGCTGAAGGCGGCGCTGCCCAGGGGCTGCTCGGCCAGCAGGCGTGCAAAGTCCGCCAGCGCCTGTGGGCTGACCTGCTCGACAAAGCTGGCCAGCTCGATCATCGGCTGGCCGCTGAGCCGGTCGAGCTCGGCCAGGGGTCGTGCGAGGCCATCGAGGCTGCCATCGTGCAGCCAGCGCCCGAATGCGCCGCCAGCCACGCCGGCGACCGCCAGGGTACCCAGCGGCGCCAGCAGCCGCTGCACCAGCCGCGGGCGCAGCCATGGCGGCGCATTGGCGTAGAGCCGGCCGGCCAGGCGGGCGATCCTGCGCCGCTGGCTGCCTGCGGGATCGGCCCGTGCAGCCGCTGGCTGCGCGGGCAGGCGGTCGTCGAATTCGTCATGCATGGTTGGGTTCCAGCCGGAGGTGCGTTCTACGAATCGCGGCGATGGGGGCGAGTTCCGCGTGCGATGTAAAGGTGGGTTGCCGTCGCTTATGCTGCGCGCTTGCATCGCGTCGTGGCTCCCCCGTCTCATCGCGGCCTGCTGGTCGCCAATCTGATTGCGCAGCTTGCCTTCGGGCTGCTGGCGATGACGATCTGCATCCCGTCGATGCAGGAATGGGGCGCGCTGTTCGGTGCGGGGCAGCCGCGCGTGCAACTGGCCTTCAGCGGCTACGTCATCGCCTACGGGCTGCTGCAGCTGGTCTACGGGCCCTTGTCGGACCGTCTGGGGCGCCGCCGGGTGCTGCTGGCGGGCCTGGCGCTCGCCGGGGCGGGCTCGGTGTGGGCGGCCCTGTCGACCACGCTGGACGGGCTGATCGCCGCGCGCGTGCTGCAGGGTGGCGGAGCGGCGGCCGGCATGGTGATCGCGCGCGCGCTGGTGCAGGATCTCTTCGAAGGCGCCGAACGCACGCGCGTGATGGCCTGGATCGGCATGGCGATGGGTACGGTGCCGCCGACGTCGGCGATCATCGGTGGCATGCTGCATGTACGACTGGGCTGGCAGGCCAGCTTCGTGCTGATTGCGCTGCTGTCCGTCGTGCTGATGGCGGCGGCGTGGTTCGGGCTGCAGGCGCAGCCTCCCGTTCCCCCCGTCTCCGACGCCGCGGCACGACCCTGGTGGCGCGCCATGCAGGCCTCGTACGCCCAGCTGGCGCAGGCGCCCCTGTTCCTGCTGCACGTGACGGTGCTTGCCATGACCTCGGCGACGTTCTACGCCTTTCTCGGTGCCGCACCGCTGGTGCTGGGCAGCTACGGTGTCGGTCCGGATGGCGTGGGCTGGTACATCGGCAGCATTCCGCTGGCCTATATCGGCGGCAATTTCATCACCAGCCGCCTGGTGAGCCGCACCGGGGACTTCCGGGTCATGCTGCTGGGCCAGCTGCTGGCGCTCGGCGGTCTGCTGCTGACGATTGCACTGGCCCTGGCCGGCCACCACACGGCGCTGGCGTTTGCGCTGCCGCTGGCCGTGCTGGGTGTCGGGCACGGTTTCCTGATGCCGACGGCGCTCGCCGGCACGATCGCCGTGCTGCCGGCGCTGGCGGGTGCGGCGGCGGCCGTGGCCGGGTTGCTGCAGCAGGTGTCGGGTGCCTTCGCCGGCTGGGCAGTCGGCCTGGTGCCGCACGCGGGCGCACTCAACCTGGCGCTGATGATGCTGGGCTTCACCCTCCTGGGCGCCTGCGCGCAATGGGGCATCGGCCGCATGCGGGCGGCGCCACAGCGGCTGCGGTAGTGGCGCGCGGCACGATGGCCGGCACCCAAGACCGCAGCGCCGCTCCTGGCCGGACCACGCTCAGTGCGCGGGCGTGCCTTGCGTCAGCCGCAGCACGCGCAGCGTGCGGGCGGCGAAGAGCCCTGACAGCGCCCCGTACAGCGCCGTGACGCCCAGGGCGAAGGCCAGGTCCTGCGCGAGTTGCGGCTCGAGCGCGAGTTGCACACCGATGCCGTACTTCATCAGGAACACGGCCAGGATGAGCGCCATCGGCACCCAGCTGCCCGGCAGCTCGAAGCTGCGGCTGGCCGGGTCGAAGCGGGTGCCTGGCGGTGCCGACCGGCCGCGCTGACTCAGCAGCACCAGCGCGGCGCAGAGCAGCCACAAGGCCAGCAGCGCCAGCAGGGCGGGCAGCGACCGGGTGCCGCCGAAGGCCGAGACGACACCCCACAGGGCCAGGCCCGTCATCGCCAGCGGCAACAGCACGAGACGCGTGCGCGGCAGGCGGCGCGTGCGCACAGCCGAGAAGCCCAGCAGGAGCAGGAACACCAGCAGGCCACCGACCCAGGCTGGCGTGCGCAGCACGATGTCGCCGATGGCGCTTGGATGTTCGATGAGGAGGCGGGGCAGCAGCATGGTGTGGGCTCTCGGGCTTTGAAGCGAGCAGGTCGCTACTGTGCGCCGCCGCCCGCTGCAGTACCACCGCGATGCGACGAGATGCGCCCGCGCGGCGCGAACAGCCGCCTGGCGCGCGCCAACGGCAGCGCCAGGCGCATTCCATTCAATAGGCCGCGCCCGCCGCGTTCCCTCAGCCTTGCGCCGTTGCCAGGATGCTGTTGAAGGTGGCGCTGGGCCGCATCACGGCCTTGAGCTTCTCGGGCACGGTGCGGTAGTAGCCGCCGATGTCGGCCTTGTGGCCCTGGATGACCTTCAGTTCCTCGACGATCTTGGTCTCGTTGGCGGCCAGTGCCTTGGCCAGCGGCGCGAAATGGGCGGCCAGTTCCGCGTCGTCGGTCTGCGCCGCGAGTTCCTGCGCCCAATACAGCGTCAGGTAGAACTGGCTGCCGCGGTTGTCGAGTTCGCCGGTGCGGGCGCTTGGCCCCTTGCGGTTGTCCAGCAGCTTGCCGGTGGCGGCATCCAGCGTGGTGGCGAGGATCCTGGCCCGCGCATTGCCGCTCTTGTGGGCAAGGTCCTCCAGGCTCACCGCCAGGGCGAGGAACTCGCCCAGTGAATCCCAGCGCAGATGGTTTTCCTCGGTGAGCTGCTGCACGTGCTTGGGCGCCGAGCCGCCGGCGCCGGTCTCGTAGAGGCCACCGCCGGCCATCAGCGGCACGATGGAGAGCATCTTCGCGCTCGTGCCCAGCTCCATGATGGGGAAGAGGTCGGTGAGGTAGTCGCGCAGGATGTTGCCCGTGGCGCTGATGGTGTCCTGCCCGCGGATGACGCGCTCGAGCGTGTAGCGCATGGCGCGCACCTGGCTCATGATCTCGATGTGCAGGCCCTCGGTGTCGTGCTCGTGCAGGTACATCTTCACCTTGGTGAT
>JADZCL010000283.1 GCA_020851615.1 Rubrivivax sp. | reverse complement strand
GCTGTGCTGCCGGTCTGTGCGCTGCCCTGCAACACGATGAGCAGCGAGCCCTGCGACACGTGATCTCCCAGCCCCACCTTGACCTCCTGCACGATGCCGGCGTGCGAAGACGGGATCTCCATCGATGCCTTGTCGCTCTCGACCGTGACCAGGCTCTGCTCGACGCGGACGCGGTCGCCGACCTTGACGAAGACCTCGATCACGGCCACGTCCTTGAAGTCGCCGATGTCGGGCACGCGCACCTCCACCGTGGCGCCTGCGGGTGGCTGTGGCGTGGCCGGCGCGGCCACCGGCGTCGCTGGCGAGACCGGCGCCGGGACCGGGGCAGACGCGGGCGCAGCTGCAGCCGCGGCTGCGACCTCGGCGCTGCCTGCCGCCTCGAGGCGTGCGATCACGCTGCCTTCACTGACCTTGTCGCCAAGCGTGACCGTCATCTCCCTGATGACGCCGGCGTGCGAGGACGGGATCTCCATCGACGCCTTGTCGCTCTCGACCGTGAGCAGCGACTGATCCGCTGCAACGTGGTCACCGGGCTTGACCAGCAGCTCGATCACCGCCACTTCCTTGAAGTCACCGATGTCCGGGACCTTGACTTCCACCAATGCCATGGGTCTTGTCTCCGTGGGGTCGCTCAGGCGTGCAGCGGGTTGATCTTGTCGGCGGCGATTGCGTACTTGCGGATCGCTTCGGCCACCTTGGCCGGGTCGAGTTGCCCCTCGTCGGCCAGCCCCTTGAGCGCAGCCACGACGATGTAGTGGCGGTCCACCTCGAAGTGCTCGCGCAGCCGGTAGCGGAAGTCGCTGCGCCCGAAGCCGTCGGTGCCCAGCACCGTGTAGCTGCGTCCACGCGGCACGAAGGGGCGAATCTGCTCGGCGTAGTTCTTCAGGTAGTCGGTCGACGCGACAATGGGGCCGCGGTGGCCCTCGAGCTGGTGCGCCACGAACGGCAGGCGCGGCTGCTCGAGCGGGTGCAGCAGGTTCCAGCGCTGCACGTCCTGCCCTTCGCGGGTGAGCTCATTGAAGCTTGGGCAGCTCCAGACATCGGCCTGCACGCCCCAGTCTGCCGCCAGCAGTTTCTGGGCTTCGAGCGACTCGCGCAGGATCGAGCCCGAACCCAGCAGCTGCACCCGCTTGTCGCCTTCGGCGCCCGGCTTGCACAGGTACATGCCCTTGAGGATCTGTTCCTCGGTGCCCGGGGTCAGGCCCGGCATCGCGTAGTTCTCGTTGAGCAGCGTGACGTAGAAGAAGACGTCCTCCTGCCGCTCGACCATGCGCTTGAGGCCGTGGTGCAGGATCACGCCGACCTCGTGCGCGAAGGTCGGGTCGTAGCTCACGCAGCACGGGATGGTGCCGGCCAGGATGTGACTGTGACCGTCCTCGTGCTGCAGACCCTCGCCGTTGAGCGTGGTGCGCCCGCTGGTGCCGCCGAGGATGAAGCCGCGCGCCAGCATGTCGCCGGCCGCCCAGGCGAAATCGCCAAAGCGCTGGAAGCCGAACATCGAGTAGTAGATGAAGAACGGGATCATGATCCGGTTGTTCGTCGAGTACGACGTCGCCGCCGCGATCCACGAACACATGCCGCCCGCCTCGGTGATGCCCTCCTGCAGGATCTGCCCGTCGGTGGCCTCCCGGTAGTACATCACCTGGTCGCGGTCGACCGGCGTGTAGAGCTGCCCCTTGGGGTTGTAGATGCCGATCTGGCGGAACAGGCCCTCCATGCCGAAGGTGCGCGCCTCGTCGACGAGGATGGGGACGACGCGCGGCCCCAGCGCCTTGTCGCGCAGCAACTGCGTGAGGAAGCGGACGTAGGCCTGCGTGGTGCTGATCTCGCGCCCCTCTGCAGTGGGGTCGAGCACGGCCTTGAAGGTCTCCAGCGCCGGCACCGTGAAACTCTCGTCGGCTTTCTCGCGGCGCGTGGGCAGGTAGCCGCCCAGGGCCTGTCGCCGCTCATGCAGGTACTTCATCTCCGGCGTGTCGTCGGCCGGCTTGTAGTAGGGCAGCTTGTCGAGCTCGCTATCGGGGATCGGGATGTTGAAGCGGTCGCGGATGTAGCGGATGTCCTCTTCGTCCAGCAGCTTGGTCTGGTGCACGGTGTTCTTGGCTTCACCGGCCTTGCCCATGCCGTAGCCCTTGACGGTCTTCACCAGCAGCACGGTCGGCTGGCCCTTGTGCTCGTTGGCGGCATGGAAGGCGGCAAAGACCTTCTCCGGGTCGTGTCCGCCGCGGCGCAGTTCCCAGATGTCGTCGTCGGTCAGGTGCTCGGCCAGCTTTGCTGTCTCGGGATAGCGGCCGAAGAACTGCTGGCGGATGTATGCGCCATCCTTGGAGCGGAAGGTCTGGTAGTCGCCATCCAGCGTCTCCATCATCAACTGGCGCAGCTTGCCGTCCTTGTCGCGGCGCAGCAGGTCATCCCAGCCCTTGCCCCACAGCAGCTTGATGACATGCCAGCCGGCGCCGCGGAAGTCGCCCTCGAGTTCCTGGATGATCTTCCCGTTGCCGCGTACCGGCCCGTCCAGGCGCTGCAGGTTGCAGTTGATGACGAAGATGAGGTTGTCCAGGTTCTCGCGCGCGGCCAGCGTGATGGCGCCGCGGCTCTCGGGCTCGTCCATCTCGCCATCACCCAGGAACACCCAGACACGGCGGTTGTCGGTCTTGGCGATGCCGCGCGCGTGGAGATACTTCATGAAGCGCGCCTGGTAGATCGCCATCATCGGCCCCAGGCCCATGCTGACGGTCGAGTACTGCCAGAAGCCAGGCATCAGATGCGGGTGCGGGTAGCTGGACAGGCCCTTGCCGTGGACCTCCTGGCGGAAGTTCTCCAGCTGCTCGACGCTGACACGGCCCTCGAGGTAGGCACGCGCGTAGATTCCGGGTGCGCTGTGACCCTGGAAGTAGATGCAGTCGCCCCCATGCCCCTCGCTCTCGGCGTGCCAGAAGTGGTTGAAGCCGGCGCCCCACATGCTGGCCAGTGACGCGAAGGAGCCGATGTGGCCGCCCAGCGTGCCGCCATCGGCGGGATGGATGCGGTTGGCCCGCACGACCATCGCCATCGCGTTCCAGCGCATGTAGGCGCGCAGGCGCTTCTCGATGGCGATGTTGCCGGGGCAGCGCGCCTCCTGCTCGGGTTCGATCGTGTTGACGTAGCCGGTGTTGGCCGAGAACGGCAGGTCGATGCTGCTCTGGCGTGCGTGCTCGAGCAGGCTCTCCAGCAGGAAGTGGGCACGTGCGGGGCCCTCGCGCTCGATGACCGCACTCAGGGCATCGAGCCACTCGCGTGTCTCCTCTGCATCGAGGTCGACGGTCTTCGGGGCGGCACCCGGTGGCGGCGTGGCGGGCATGCTGGTCTCCTTCACGAATTTTTCGGTCGGCGATGGGCCGACTCCACGGCTTGCTTCTGGGCAACTGTGCCGACGATTCTGTCGAGTGTGGCACAAATGGTCATCATTTCGAATTGTGCGTTGACGTTCCGCATTGCAGGATGTCGTTGAACCATCCCCATCACCCCATCCCCGCGCCCGGGATAATCCACCGCATGTCATCTCCACGCAGCGCGGACGCGCACACGCCGAACCCGCTGCCGGACGCACCCCGCCTGTTCCGCCTGTGGTGGCGCCGCCAGAGCCCGGCCCGCCAGGATCGCTTCGCTACGCT
Organism: Rubrivivax sp.; assembly: GCA_020851615.1. Classification (GTDB taxonomy): domain Bacteria; phylum Pseudomonadota; class Gammaproteobacteria; order Burkholderiales; family Burkholderiaceae_C; genus Rubrivivax. The sequence goes on along the minus strand of JADZCL010000283.1, from coordinate 1,182 downwards.
GGCCCCACTGCTCTCGGTCCTGCTGTTCCTGGCGGCGATCATTTCCGCGTTCTGGTATCTGCGCAACGAGGAAGCCGAGCGCGAGACCGAATCCGTGCGCCGCGACAGCGAGATCACGCAGCAGCAGATCAACCTGCGCCTGATCCAGAACCAGGAACAGCTCGTGCGCATGGCGCGCGAGCTCGTCACCCGCGAGGTCGACCAGGCCGGCTTCTCTGCGATGGCCGCGGAGTTCGCGCGCGAGCGCCCGGAGATCCGCCACCTCAGCTGGTTGAGCGCGCGCATGCGCCTGAAGGCCAGTCACTATCCGCAGCTCTACCTGCCCGAGGCCCTTGACGTGCCGACGGCCCCCGGACCGTCGCTGCCCGAGGCCGGCCGCGACACGGCGCCCGAGCGCGCCTTCAAGAGCGCCTGGCAGACCCGCCAGCCGACCTACTCGCACGTCTTCACGTCCGGGGTCGGGCAGCCGGTCTTCCAGCTCTACCTGCCCCTGCACGAGCGCAACAACTTCGTCGGGACGCTGATCGTCGAATACGGCGTCGAGACGCTCCTGCGCGAGCTGGTGCCCGGCGACGTGGCACGGCGGCGCGCCATCGCGGCCGTCGACGACGGGCAGCGCGTGCTCGCCAGCATCGCCAGCAACACCGCCGAGCCCATCCACAGCCGCGCGCCCATCGTCAGCGAGGCGCCCTTGGGGCCCCCGGCGCTGGGCCTCACCTTGCGCGCGCAAGGCTGGCGGACCTCGATCGGCCTGATCGGCAACACGCTGTTCTGGATGGTTGTCGCCCTCTCGGTGCTGACGGTGTGGATGTTGCTGGGCACCTGGCGCCACATGCGCCGGCGCGCGCAGATGCAGTCCGCACTCGTGCAGGAGACCAACTTCCGCCGCGCGATGGAGAACTCCATGCCCACGGGCATGCGCGCGATGGACCTGGAAGGCCGCATCGCCTACGTCAACGCCTCCTTCTGCCACATGACCGGCTACGAGGAGGCCGAGCTGGTCGGCTGCAAGCCGCCCTACCCCTACTGGCCCCCCGAGCGCGTCGAGGAGAACTCGCGCCTGCTGCACCAGGAGCTCCTTGGCCGCAGCCCGGCAGGGGGCATCGAGGTGCGCGTGCAGCGCAAGGACGGCAGTCGCTTCGATGCCCGCATGTACGTCAGCCCGCTGATCGACCCGCGGGG
>JADZCL010000282.1 GCA_020851615.1 Rubrivivax sp. | reverse complement strand
CCGGCGGCCGGTGGGCTGGGCGAGCGCTTCATGGAGTCGCATGACCCACGGCTGGAGCTGGCGCCACGCGACATCGTGGCGCGCGCGATCGACTTCGAGATGAAGAAGCACGGCCTGGACCACGTCTGGCTGGACGCCATGCCGATCGTGCGCGAACGTGGCGCGGGCTTCCTGGTCGAGCACTTTCCGACCATCCACGCGCGCTGCCTGGCGCTGGGGATCGACATCACGCAGCAGCCGATCCCGGTCGTTCCGGCTGCGCATTACACCTGCGGCGGTGTCGTCACGGATCTGGCCGGGCGGGCCGATCTGGCCGATCTCTACGCCGTGGGCGAGGCAACCTACACCGGCCTGCACGGTGCCAACCGGCTGGCCAGCAACTCGCTGCTCGAGTGCGTCGTCATCGGTCGAACCTGTGCCGCACGCATCGCCGCAGCGGCACCGGCCGAGCAACCGCCGTTGCCCCCGTGGGACGAGAGCCAGGTCGAGGACGCCGACGAGCAGGTCGTGATCAGCCACAACTGGGACGAACTGCGTCTGCTGATGTGGAACTACGTCGGCATCGTGCGCACGAACAAGCGCCTGGCGCGCGCGCTGCACCGCATCGAGCTGCTGCGCGGCGAGATCGACGATTACTACGCCAATTTCCGCGTCACCCGCGACCTGCTCGAGCTGCGCAACCTGGTCGAGTGCGCGGGCCTGATCGTGCGCTCGGCGCTGCGCCGGCACGAAAGCCGCGGGCTGCACTTCAGCCGCGACTACCCGCAGGCGCTGCCGGTGAGTTTCCCGACCGTGCTCACGCAACCCCTGCGCAACGACGGCCGGCCCTACGACTGAAGCGAAGCGGCCTCAGCCGCGTGCGCGCATCGCCACGCGCGCCTGCACGAAGCCGAAGGCATAGTCCACGGCATCGGCGACCTGGCGCTCGGTCTCGCCGCGCTCCTTCTCGGTCAGGTAGAAGGCGAAATCGACTGCGTGGCGGATGTAGCGCGGCTGCAGGCGGTTGAGTGCCACGCAGGCGACGTCGGCAAGCAGCTCGGGGTCATGCGCCAGGCCCGGGTGGCGCTGGGCGCCCGCGGCCACCGACGCATAGACCGCGCGTTCGTTGGAATTGCTGACCGAAGTGAAGTCGACGCTCATGAGGGCCTCTCGCTGCAAGCTGACGCGTGAGCGGTTATCGGCCTGGCGCGCCGCGGCTTGAATGGCAGTGCCGCGTCAGGCCGCGCCGATCTCCTTGACCAGGCCGCGCGTGGTCGCAGCCAGGCTGCCCGGATGCGTGGCGACGAAATCCAGCATGCGCTCGATGCAGCCCAGCGCCTGCCCGCGCACCGGCTCGGGAACCAGGATCTCGCCGCTGCCCTGCTCGAGGCAGGCCAGCGCGCCGGCCAGCGCGTTCATGGCCATCCAGGGGCAGTGGGCGCAGCTCTTGCACGTGGCGCTGCTCCCGGCCGTCGGCGCCTCGATGAGCTGCTTGCCCGGTGCGAGCTGGCGCATGCGGTGCAGGATGCCCTTGTCGGTGGCGACGATGTAGGTCGACGCCTCGCCCTTGACGACCGCGTTCAGCAACTGGCTGGTGCTGCCGACGACGTCGGCCTGGTCGACGACGGCCTTGGGCGACTCCGGGTGCACGAGCACCGGGGCGCCGGGATGCTGCTGGCGCAACAGCTCCAGCTCCAGGCCCTTGAACTCGTCGTGCACGATGCACGCGCCGTTCCACAGCAGCATGTCGGCGCCGGTCTGCTCCTGGATGTAGCGGCCCAGGTGCTTGTCCGGGGCCCAGAGGATCTTCTGCCCGCGCTCCATCAGGTGGCGCACGATGGCCAGCGCACATGAACTGGTCACCATCCAGTCCGCACGGGCCTTCACGGCTGCGCTGGTATTGGCGTAGACGACGACCTGACGGTCGGGGTGGGCGTCGCAGAAGGGTGCGAATTCGTCGATCGGGCAGCCCAGGTCCAGCGAGCAGGTCGCGTCCAGGTCGGGCATCAGCACGCGCTTGTGGGGTGAGAGGATCTTGGCCGTCTCGCCCATGAAACGCACACCGGCGACGACCACGGTCGATGCCGGGTGATCGCGTCCGAAACGCGCCATCTCAAGCGAGTCGGAGACGCAGCCGCCGGTCTCCAGGGCCAGGTCCTGCAGGTCGCCGTCGACGTAGTAGTGGGCAATCAGCACCGCGTCGCGGGCCTTCAGCAGCTCGGCCAGGCGCTGCTTGTGCTCGCGCGTCTGGGCCGGGGAGAGGCTGCGTGGCACCTTGGCCCAGGCCTGCAGCGTGCAACTGCCGCCGCTGGCGTCCTGGCGGGTGTAGTCGAAGAGGGTCTCGGTCATGGCGGGGTGCGCGCGGCGCAGCGGGCGTCTGGTTGGCACGGAAGGTGGGGATGGTAGTGCGCGGCAACAAGCCTGCTGCACTCAAGGCTGGCTGCCCAGGAAGCGGCGCGGCGTCGTGCCCTGGGTGCGGCGCACCATGGCGCTGAAGGCGCTGGCGCTGGCGTAGCCGAGCTCGGCGGCGATGTGGCTCATCGGGCGGCGGTCGGCGGCCAGCGCCAGGGCCTGCGCCAGCCGCGCCTGCTG
>JADZCL010000281.1 GCA_020851615.1 Rubrivivax sp. | reverse complement strand
CTGGGGCCTATCCGGGCATTGGCGCCGAGGAGCGCGGGCAATCCGAAGCGATCGGGCGCAACATCTTCGAGATGGCGCAGCTCGAGGTGCCCATCATCTGCACCATCATCGGCGAAGGCGGGTCCGGTGGGGCGCTGGCGATCAGCGTCGGTGATCAGGTGCTGATGCTGCAGTTCAGCGTCTATGCGGTGATCTCGCCCGAGGGCTGTGCATCCATCCTCTGGAAGACGTCCGAGCGTGCGTCCGAGGCGGCGGAGGCGCTGGGCATCACCGCCCACCGACTGAAGGCGCTGGGCGTGATCGACAAGATCGTCAACGAGCCCGTCGGCGGGGCGCACCGCGACCCGAAATGGATGGCCGCGCAGCTCAAGCGTGGGCTCAACGATGCCCTGCGCCAGGTGATCGACCTCGAGCCCAGGATCCTTCTGCAGCGCCGCTACGACCGACTGCAGTCCTACGGTCGCTTCGCCGACACCAAGGAGCGCTGAGGCGCCTCGCGCCCGGCGCACCCCCGTGGGCGTGCATCAAGGGCTGCCGACCCCGCACCCGCGCGCGCTGGCTGTCGCGGCCAGCGGCGGTTTCGATTCCACGGCCCTCCTGCATGCCACGGCACGGCTGGCCAAACGGCAGCGGCTGCAGGTGCACGCGCTGCATGTCCACCATGGCCTGCAGCCCGAGGCCGATGGCTGGATGCGCGCCGTGGCTGCGCAATGCCGGCGCTGGGCGCGGGGCGGCCTGGATATCGTCTTTCATGGTCAGCGGCTGCAAGGGCAGCCCGCGCGCGGGGAGAGCATCGAGGCCTGGGCACGGCGCGAGCGCTACCGGGCGCTGGCAGAGATGGCGCGTGCTGCGGGCTGCATGCATGTGCTGCTGGCGCACCATCGGCGCGACCAGGCCGAGACCGTGCTGCTGCAGGCCTTGCGAGGTGCCGGTCCTGCGGGGCTTGCGGCCATGCCCGCGGTGGTCGAGCGCGACGGCATCCTGTGGATGCGGCCCTGGCTGGCCCAGCCGCGCGAGGCCATCGAGGCCTATCTGCGGCGCTGGCGCCTGCGGGCGGTGAGTGACCCGTCGAATGCCCAGCGGCGCTTTGCGCGCAGCCGCTTGCGGGCACGGGTCTGGCCGGCCCTGCTGACCGCGTTTCCCGATGCCGAAGCCGGTTTCGTCGCCGTGGCCCGTCGCGCGAGTGAAGTGCGGGCACTCGTCGATGAGGTGGCGGGCGAGGACCTGGCGCGCGTGTGCGATGGCGTGAGCCTGCAGCTTCCTGCGTGGTTTGCGCTGAGCGAAGCCCGGCGCACCGCCGTGCTGCGACGCTGGCTGGCCGACGTATTGGCACCGGGCTGGCCCGACACGCTGCTGTATCGCCTGCTGCGCGAGCTGCCTGCGGCACGCACCGGGTGCTGGCCTTGCGGCGCGGTCGAGTTGCGCCGCTATCGTGACCGGCTGTTTGTGGTGGCCGAGCAGCCGCAGCCAGGGCAACCCCTGGCCCGGGCGATCGATCTCTCGCAGCCGGGTGACCATCCGCTGCAGCCCTGGCAGGGCCTGCTGCGTGTGCAGGCCGCCGTCACCGGTGGTGTTCCCGCGGCGCTGCTGCGCGACTGTCAGCTGCGGCCGCGCCTGGGCGGAGAGCAGTTCCAGAGCCACCCTGCGACACCGCCGCGCAGCCTGAAGAAGCAGTTTCAGTCGCATGGCGTGCCGGCATGGGCGCGCAACGTCCCGCTCGTCTTTGCGGGGGAGCAACTGCTGCTCGTCCCCGGGCTCGGCCTCGACGCGCGTGCGCAGGCCTGCCCAGGAGAGCCCCGGGTCGACCTGCGCTGGCTGCCCTAAGGGCGCCCGCGGCGCGGCGGGGCGCGTGTCTTGCCCGACTACAATCAAAGGCTTTTCGCGCAGCAGGGCTGACCGCTGCGACATCGCCGCGCTGCGGCGCCTGGGCAGACTCTCATGGCATTGATCGTTCACAAGTACGGCGGCACGTCGATGGGCTCGACGGAGCGCATCCGCAGTGTCGCGCAACGCGTGGCCAAATGGGCGCGTGCAGGGCATCGGATGGTGGTGGTGCCATCGGCCATGAGCGGCGAGACCAATCGCCTGCTGGCGTTGGCCAAGGAACTGGCGCCGGCCACTTCGACCGTGCAGAGCCTGCGCGAACAGGACGCGATCGCCGCGACGGGTGAACAGGTCTCGGTGGGCCTGCTGGCGCTGGCCCTGCAGGCGCACGGTGTGCCGGCGGTGAGCTTTGCCGGCTGGCAGGTCCCCATCGTGACCGATGACGCCTTCACCAAGGCGCGCATCCAGCGCATCGAGGAGGTCCGCGTGCGCGCTGAACTGGATGCCGGACGCGTCGTCATCATCACCGGGTTCCAGGGCATCGACGAGGCCGGCCGCGTCACGACACTGGGGCGCGGCGGCAGCGACACCTCGGCGGTGGCGGTGGCCGCGGCGCTGGGTGCCGACGAGTGCCTCATCTACACCGACGTCGACGGCGTGTACACCACCGACCCGCGCATCGTCCCCGAGGCGCGGCGCCTGGCCACCGTCAGCTTCGAGGAGATGCTCGAGATGGCCAGCCTGGGCTCCAAGGTGCTGCAGATCCGTTCCGTCGAGTTCGCCGGCAAGTACAAGGTGCCGGTGCGTGTGCTCTCGAGCTTCACGCCGCCGGACATCCCGCTCGAGGAAGAAACCCGATCGGGCACGCTGATTTCATTTGAGGAAGACGAGAAGATGGAACAAGCCGTCGTGTCGGGCATCGCGTTCAACCGCGATGAAGCCAAGGTCACCGTGATGGGCGTGCCTGACCGCCCGGGTGTGGCCTACCAGATCCTCGGCCCGGTGGCCGATGCGATCATCGACATCGACGTCATCATCCAGAACGTCTCGCACGACGGGCGCACCGACTTCTCGTTCACCGTGAATCGCGGCGACTACGCGCGAACGGTCGACCTGCTGATGAACACGGTCGTGCCGGCCACCGGCGCGCAGCAGGTCATTGGCGACCCGAAGATCTGCAAGGTCTCGATCGTGGGCATCGGCATGCGCAGCCACGTCGGCGTGGCCAGCAAGATGTTCCGCACGCTCTCCGAGGAGGGCATCAACATCCAGATGATCAGCACCAGCGAGATCAAGACCAGCGTCGTCATCGACGAGAAGTACATGGAGCTCGCGGTGCGCGCGCTGCACAAGGCCTTCGAACTCGACGCCGGCAGCGTTGCCGCCGAATGATCGGCTGCGCTGTCAAGGCGAAGGCGATTCAACGCTAGAATGCGCGGCTTCTTCGCGCTGGAGTCGTGACCGAGTGGCCGAAGGTGCTCCCCTGCTAAGGGAGTATGCGGGCAAAACCTGCATCGAGGGTTCGAATCCCTCCGACTCCGCCAATTGAAGCCGCCGATCACCCCGCGCGACCGGGGGCACAGGCAACCGGAGCCCCGCAGCAGGCGGGGCTTCGTTGCGTCTGGGGCTGCCGCGTGCGGCGCGGCGTGCTACTTGAACAAGCCCTTCACCCGATCGGTCCAGCTCTTGGCGTTCGGTGAGTGCTTGTCGCCGCCCTTGCGGAACGATTCGTCGAGTTCCTTCAGCAGCTTGCGCTGGTGTTCGGTCAGCTTGACCGGCGTCTCGACACTGACGTGGCAGTAGAGGTCACCCGGGTAGCTCGAGCGGATGCCCTTGATGCCCTTGCCGCGCAGGCGGAAGGTCTTGCCGTGCTGGGTGCCTTCGGGCAGGTCGATCTCGACCTTGCTGCCAGCGAGCGTGGGCACCTCGAGTGAGCCGCCAAGGGCCGCCATGGTGAGGCCGACCGGCACCGCGCAGTGCAGATCATCGCCATCGCGCTCGAAGATCTCGTGCGCCTTGATGCGGATCTCGATGAAGAGGTCGCCTGCGGGGCCACCGTTGGTGCCGGGTTCGCCGTTGCCGGCGGAGCGGATACGCATGCCTTCATTGATGCCCGCGGGGATCTTCACCTCGAGCGTCTTCTGGCGCTTGATCTTGCCGGCGCCGTTGCAGCTCGCGCACGGCTCGGGAATGATCTTGCCGCTGCCACGGCAGTGCGGGCAGGTCTGCTGGATGCTGAAGAAGCCCTGGCGCATGTGCACCGTGCCGCTGCCGTTGCAGCCCGGGCAGGTCTTGGGGCTGGTACCCGGCTTGGCGCCGCTGCCCTTGCACGTCTCGCAGTTGTCCCAGCTCGGGATGCGCAGTTCGGCACTCTTGCCCGTGGCCGCTTCCTCGAGCGTGACCTCCATGGCGTAGCTGAGGTCGTTGCCACGGTAGACCTGCTGCCCGCCGCCGCCCCGCCGCCCGCCGCCGCCGAAGATGTCGCCGAAGATGTCGCCGAAGGCCTCGGCGAAGCCGCCGAACCCCTCCGCCCCGGGACCGCCGCGTCCGCCCATGTTCGGGTCGACGCCGGCGTGTCCGAACTGGTCGTAGGCGGCACGCTTCTGGGCGTCGGAGAGGATCTCGTAGGCCTCCTTGACCTCCTTGAACTTCTCCTCCGCCTTCTTGCTCTCGTCACCCTGGTTGCGATCGGGGTGGTACTTCATGGCCAGCTTGCGGTAGGCCTTCTTGATGTCGTCGTCGGTGGCGTTCTTGGGGACGCCCAGGGCTTCGTAGTAGTCGCGCTTTGCCATGATCGGGTGCCGTCATCGAAACGAAAGCGCCGCGCGGGGCCGCAAGCATGTCCTGCTGGCTCCAGCGCGGCGAGACAGAGCGGCAGCCCCGCGCGGGGCTGCCTGTCGCGTCACTTCCTGACTTCCTTGAACTCGGCGTCGACCACGTCGTCGTCGGCTGGCTTGGAGGCGGACGCACCCGCTGCACCATCTCCCGCCGCGGCCTGCGGGCCCTGGGCCCCGGCCGCTGCCGCCTGCTCGGCATACATCTTCTCGCCCAGCTTCTGACTGGCCGTCATCAGTGCCTCGGTCCTGGACTTGATCGCGTCCTTGTCGTCGCCCTTGATCGCCTCCTCGGCGTCCTTGAGCGCGGCCTCGATCTTCTCCTTCTCGCCGGCGTCGAGCTTGTCACCGTGCTCGGCCAGACTCTTCTTCACCGAGTGCGCCATGGCGTCGGCTTCATTGCGTGCCTGCACCAGTTCGAGCTTCTTGTGGTCCTCGGCCGCATTGGCCTCGGCGTCCTTGACCATCTTCTCGATCTCGGCCTCGTTCAGACCCGAGTTCGCCTTGATGGTGATCTTGTTCTCCTTGCCGGTGGCCTTGTCCTTGGCGCCCACGTGCAGGATGCCGTTGGCGTCGATATCGAAGGTGACCTCGATCTGCGGCAGGCCGCGCGGCGCCGGCGGGATGCCCTCGAGGTTGAACTCGCCCAGGCTCTTGTTGCCCGCAGCCAGCTCCCGCTCGCCCTGGAAGACCTTGATCGTCACTGCCGGCTGGTTGTCGTCGGCGGTGGAGAACACCTGGCTGAACTTGGTCGGGATGGTGGTGTTCTTCTTGATCATCTTGGTCATCACGCCACCCAGCGTCTCGATGCCCAGCGACAGCGGCGTCACGTCCAGCAGCAGCACATCCTTGCGCTCGCCACCCAGCACCTGGCCCTGAACGGCCGCGCCCACGGCCACCGCCTCGTCGGGGTTGACGTCCTTGCGCGGCTCACGCCCGAAGAACTCCTTGACCTTGTCCTGCACCTTCGGCATGCGCGTCATGCCGCCGACCAGGATCACGTCGTTGATCTCGCCGATCTTGACGCCGGCGTCCTTGATCGCGATGCGGCACGGCTCGATCG
>JADZCL010000280.1 GCA_020851615.1 Rubrivivax sp. | reverse complement strand
TACGTGCCGGCCACAGCCTGCCGGCTCGGGCCGATCGACGCCATCCACACGCGCATCGGCGCTGCCGACGACCTCGCCAATGCGCAATCGACCTTCATGCTCGAGATGACCGAGGCCGCTGCCATCGTGCATGGCGCCACCGAGCACAGCCTGGTCCTGATGGACGAGATCGGCCGCGGCACCAGCACCTTCGACGGCCTGGCGCTGGCCTCGGCGATCGCGGTGCAGCTGCACGACCGCAACCGCGCCTTCACGCTGTTTGCCACGCACTACTTCGAGTTGACCGAGTTCGCTGCCACCCACGAGCGGGCACTGAACGTGCACGTGGGCGCGGTCGAGTGCGGGCCGGACATCGTCTTCCTGCACCAGATCGAGCCGGGCCCGGCCAGCCGCAGCTACGGCGTCCAGGTGGCACGGCTGGCCGGCATGCCGGGCGTGCTCATCCGCCAGGCACGCGTGACGCTCGAGGCGCTCGAGGCCAAGGCCGCTGCCACCAGCGCGCAGGTCGACCTGTTCGCGCCGCCAGCCGCGGCAGCCGCCGCCGAGCCCTCGCGCGTGGAGGCCGAACTGGCGCGGATCGACCCAGACGCCCTCTCGCCGCGTGAGGCGCTGGCCGCGCTCTATCGGCTGCGGGCGCTGCTGGCGCCATCGGCCGCGGGCTGAGCGAACCGCTCGCGCCTCGTCAACCGCGTAGCACCACGCCGCCCGGACAGCGCGCCGACCGCAGCACCCCGGCCAAGTGCGTCGCCGGTGCACACCAGCGGCCCTGCAGCGCCTTCGCGCGCTCGCGCACCGCCTCGACTTCGGGGATCTGATCGGCGTAGCGGCGCGTCACCGCACCGGCCATCTCGATCAGCTTGGCGTTGCCGCTTTGCTCGCCCTGCTCCAGCAGCATCTGCACCGCTGCGCCCGCGCGGCCCTTGAGCGCATGGTTCATGGCCTGTTCGGCGGCCTGTGCGATCTCGGCATGCTGCGCCCGGATCGTCTCTGCGGCCTTCGGGTGGTCACCCACCGCACCCACCAGCGTCTCGGTCGCCGCCTTGGACACGCCAAAGCGCAGCGCCAGCGTGCGCAGCAGCGGCTCGAAGACCGGGTCGTCGCGCAGCGCCGGGGGCAGGCGCACCCACAGCGCCAGCGTGAAGACGGCCGCCTCGAGGTCGAACTCGGGCAGCGCGGCCGCCGCCGCGAGTTCGCGCACCACGGCCAGCGCCTCGTCGTCGCGGCGGGCATGCAGCGCAGCCAGTGCGCTGGCCAATCGGCCCAGGCGCTGCAGTCGTGCGTTCTCCGGGGCCGCCGCAGCCCATGCCGTCAGCATGTCGACGACCGCACCGAGCGTGCGCGCATCGCGGCCGTCCAAGCGCAGCAGCGCGAGCAAGGCCAGCGAGTGGGCGTCGAGGAGCTTGCTGCCGCGCCCCAGCGCCAGCGCGCGCTCGAGCTGGCGCTTGGCGTCGTCGCGTGCACCCAGGTACCAGGCCAGCGCACCATGGTGCTGCTGGCGCACGAGGCAGCCCGGGGTAAGCGCCGCGGCACTGGCCATCGAGGCCAGCGCGGCCTCGAACTCGCCCTGCTCGATGCACACCCGCGCCAGCAGATCGTGCGCGTCGGCAAAGCCGGGCTCGGAAGCCACCAGCGCCTCGAGCTGCCGGCGCGCCGCCGACGGCTCGCCCTTGGCCAGCCGCGCCCGCGCCACCCCCAGGCGCGCAAAGCCGTGCGCCCGCTCGGCCAGCACGGCCTCGTAGATCGCCAGCGCCCGCTCCGGCTGCTCGGCGCGCAGCCACAGTTCGGCGGCCATCTGGGCGGCCAGCTTCCAATGGCTCGAGCGCGCCTCGAAGCGTTGCTGCGCCAGCTCCGCCGCCCGCGCGATCTCACCGTTGCGGATGGCCGTGTACAGCGGCTCCAGCTCGCGCTTGCGCTGGCGCACCTGGGCCAGCCGCTGGGCCAGCACGGCGGCCGAGTACGGCTTGACGAGGTAGGCATCGACCGTCGATTCGGCCGCCTCCATCACCTGTGCGTAGCTGGCCGAGCCGGTGATGAGGATGAAGGCCGTCCCGTGTGGCAGCAGCTGCTCGCGGCGCAGTTCATCCAGCAGGTCCTGCCCCGACATCGGCCCGCCATCGAAGTCCATCTCGCACAGCACGATGTCGTGCGGCTGGCGCTCCAGCGCCAGCCGGGCGTCCTGCACACGCGAGACCTGGCGCACCTCGGGCACCCCGAGTTCACGCAGCTGCGCGGCCATGATGCTGCGCGACGTGGCATTGCCGTCGATGATCATCGCCTTGGACTGCAGGATGTCGCGGTCTAGCAGTTGCATCACGTGGCACCAGGGGGTGCGCGACTTTCGGCCTGATGCCGCACGGCCTTGAGGCCGCGCAAGGCGCAACGGCAGGGGGCTTCGCGCACAATTGCCGGCTTCATGACCCTGCAGACATCCGCGCGGCATGCCGCTGCGCCTTCCCGCACCCTTGTCTTCGCGCATGCCAACAGTTTTCCTGCGGGTACCTATCGCAGCCTCTTCGAGCACTGGCGGCAGGCTGGCTGGCGCGTGCTGGCGCCGGAGAAGTTTGGCCACGACCCGGCATGGCCGATACAGAGCAACTGGCGCCCCACGCGCGACGAGCTGATCCGCTTCCTCGAGCATGAGGCCCCCGGGCAGCGGGTACAACTCGTCGGGCACTCGCTGGGCGGTTTCCTGAGCCTGCTGGTGGCCAGTCGCCGGCCCGATCTGGTCGCCGGCGTCGTCCTGCTCGACTCGCCGGTGGTGGACGGCTGGCGCGCGCACACCCTGCGCGTCGTCAAGAGCGCGGGCTTGATCAACCGCCTGTCGCCTGCGCGCATTTCACAGCGACGGCGCCACCAGTGGCCCGATGCCCAGGCCCTGCAGGCCCATTTCGCGAGCCGGCGCGGCTTCGCCTGCTGGGATCCGCGCGTGCTCGCCGATTACCTGGATGCCGGCTTCGAGCCCGACCCCGCGGGCGGCCTGCGGCTGGCGTTCCGGCGCGACATCGAATCGCGCTTCTACAACACGCTGCCGCACCACATCGGCGCGCTGCTGCGGCGGCGCCCACTGGCTGCGCCCGTGGCCTTCGTCGGCGGCACGCGCTCGACCGAAGT
>JADZCL010000279.1 GCA_020851615.1 Rubrivivax sp. | reverse complement strand
GTCCTGGCCGCCAAGGACACGCTGGCCACGGTGCAGGCCAACAAGGCCGGCATCACCGAACAGCTGGCCTCGGCCAAGCGCAACTTCGAGGTCGGCACGGCGACCATCACCGACACGCGCGAGGCGCAGGCCAAGTTCGACAAGGCGGTGGCCGACGAGATCGGCGCCGAGAACGACCTGCGCAGCAAGCGCATTGCGCTGGACCAGCTCGTGGGCCGCACCGACGTGCAGCCCAAGCCGCTGCTGCGCCCGGTGGTGTTGCCGCCCGTGGCGCCCGCCAATGCCGAGAACTGGGTCACCAGCGCGGACGCCACCCACCCCGGCATCCGCCGCGCGCGCGTCGGCCTGGACGTCGCCCGCCTCGAGACGGAGAAGGCCCGCGCGGCGGAGAAGTTCACGCTCGATGCCGTTGGTTCGGTGGGTGCTGCACACGCCAGTGGCAGCTCGATCTCCGGCCTGCCGGGCACGACGCGTACGGCCAGCATCGGCCTGCAGTTCAATCAACCGCTCTACACCGGCGGACAAACGACCAGCCGCATCCAGGAGACGCTGCTGCTCGAGGAGAAGGCGCGGCAGGACCTGGATGCGGCGCGCCGCACGATCGCCCAGAACACGCGCGTGGCCTATTTCGGCGTGCAGTCCGGGCACGCGCAGGTGAAGGCGCTCGAGGCGGCCGAGTCCTCGGCCAAGCTGGCGCTCGAAGCCACGCAACTGGGCTACCGCGTCGGCGTGCGCGTCAACCTGGACGTGCTCAACGCGCAGACGCAGCTCTTCCAGACCGAGCGCGACCTCGCCCGGGCGCGCTACGACGTGCTGGTTGGCGGCCTGCGTCTGAAGCAGGCGGCAGGCCAGTTGCAGGCCACCGACATCGACGCCGTCAACGCGCTGCTGGCCAAGTAGCGCGCCGCCGGCGCGGCGTCTGCGGCCTGCGGGCCCTCAGACCGCGAGCAAGTGCTGCCGGTAGTGCAGCAACTCGTCGATCGACTCGTGCACATCGGCCAGCGCGGTATGCGACTGCGCCTTCTTGAAGCCATCCAGCGCCGCCGGCTTCCAGCGCCGCGCCAGCTCCTTGAGCGTGCTCACGTCCAGGTTGCGGTAGTGGAAGAAGGCCTCGAGCTGCGGCATCAGCCGGGCCAGGAAACGCCGGTCCTGGCAGATCGAGTTCCCGCACATCGGGCTCTTGCCCGCCGGCACGTACTGGCGCAGGAAGTCGATCACCAGCGCCTGCGCCTGCGCCTCGTCCACCGCGGAGGCCCGCACGCGCTCGATCAGGCCGCTGCGGCCGTGCGTGCCCTTGTTCCACGCGTCCATCGCATCGAGTACCGCATCGCTCTGGTGCACTGCCAGCACCGGACCTTCGACGCGCTGGGTGAGCTGCGGGTCGGTCACGACGACAGCGATCTCGATGATGCGGTCCGCGCCCGGATCCAGCCCGGTCATCTCGAGATCGATCCAGATCAGGTTCTGGTCGCTGGCGCCAGGCACAGGGGCGGGTGCGGACATCGGTCGCTTCGGTCGTGGACAGAGCGCGATTCTCGCCCAGCCTACACTTCATGCCATGCAGGCTGGCTCCGTCTCGACCGTCTTCGCCATCGTCGTCATGCTGTGGCTGCTGGCACGGCTGTGGCTGAGCTCACGCCAGATCCGCCACGTGGCGCAGCACCGCAGCCAGGTCCCCGCCCGCTTCGCAGCCACCGTCACGCTCGCGGCGCACCAGCGCGCAGCCGACTACACCATCGCCAAGGCGCGCGTGGGCATGCTCGCGATGGCCTGGGGCGCTGCGATCCTGCTGGCCTGGACCTTGCTGGGCGGCCTCGAGCTCCTCAACGTCAGCCTGCGCGACGCAATCCAGCCGCGCTGGGGCACCCTGGCCTACCAGCTTGCTCTGCTGTGCGCGTTCTCACTCGCTGCGGGCGTGCTCGAACTGCCCTTCGACATCTGGCAGACCTTCGTCCTCGAGCAACGCTTCGGCTTCAACCGGGTGACACCGGCGCTCTTCGTCGCCGACCTGCTGAAGGGCGTGCTGGTCGGCGCCATGATCGGGCTGCCGCTGGCGGCCCTGGTGCTGTGGATCATGGGGGCACTCGGGTCGACCTGGTGGCTGTGGGCGTGGGTGAGCTGGGTCGCCTTCCAGCTTGCGCTGCTGGTGCTCTACCCGACGCTCATCGCCCCGCTGTTCAACAAGTTCGAGCCGCTGCCCGACGAGGCGCTGCGCCAGCGCGTGCAGGCACTGCTGCAGCGGTGCGGGTTCGCTGCCAAGGGCTTGTTCGTGATGGACGGCAGCCGCCGCTCGGCACACGCCAACGCCTACTTCACCGGCCTGGGCAGCGCCAAGCGGGTGGTCTTCTTCGACACCTTGCTGGCGCGGCTCACGCCATCCGAGGTCGAGGCCGTGCTGGCGCACGAACTGGGCCACTTCAAGTTGCGCCACGTGCTGCTGCGCATGGGTGCGACCTTCGCGGTCAGCCTGGCCGCGCTGGCTCTCCTGGGCTGGCTGTCCACACAGAGCGGCTTCTACGCCGGCCTGGGTGTGGCACCCAATCTCGCGGCTCCCAACGATGCGCTGGCGCTGCTGCTCTTTGCCCTGGCCCTGCCACCGTTCCTGTTCTTCGTCTCGCCGCTGGCGGCGCAACTGTCGCGCCACCACGAGTTCGAGGCCGACGCCTACGCCAGCACGCACGCCGACGCCCAGGCGCTGGCCAGCGCGCTGCTCAAGCTGCACGAGGACAACGCGAGCACGCTCACGCCCGACCCGCT
>JADZCL010000278.1 GCA_020851615.1 Rubrivivax sp. | reverse complement strand
CGCCGCGCCAGTGCGCTGGAGATGGTCGGCCACCTGCGCAGCCGCTACCACGACCGCCTGCGCACGCTGCTGCCCGAGCTGGTGCGACTGGCGCAGCGGGTGGAAGTGGTGCACGCCGCACACGCCGACTGCCCGCACGGCCTGGCGGCGCAGTTGCTGAGCCTGCAGGAGTCGCTCGAGCAGCACATGCGCAAGGAGGAGCGCGTGCTCTTTCCGCAATTGCAGGTCACCGCAGCGGCGCAACTCGGCACGCTGATCGAGCCGCTGCGCAGCAACCACACCGCCCAGCAAGAGGCCCTGCAGCGCATCAGCGGGACGGCGCACGGACTGGCTCTGCCTGCCGACGCCTGCGGCAGCTGGCAGGCGCTCGTGCAGGGGCTGCACGCCCTGCGTGCCGACCTGCTGCAGTGCATCCAGCTCAAGAACGAGCTGCTCTACGCGGGGACCAACGCCCCCATGACCGCCGGCTGCAGCGCGGGTGGCGGCGGTTGTGCCTGCGCCGGCACCGCAGGCTGAAACCCGCCCGGCGCGCGCTGCCACGCGCTGGAGTGCGCGCCAGCTGCTGATGCAGCCGCACCGGCTGTGCTTCAGCGCCGCAGCGCTGGTGTGGGCGGCCAGCGCGCTGTGGTGGTTGCTGGCGCTGGCCTGGCCGGATGCCGCAGCCGCGGTGCCCGCCACCACGGTGCACGCGCTGGTGTTCACCCTCGGGCCGATGCCGCTCTTCTTTGCCGGCTTCCTGTTCACGAGTGCACCGAAGTGGCTGCGCCGCCCGGATTGCGACACGAAGCCGTTGCGGCCGGGGGTGGCGATGGTCGTGCTCGGCTGGTTGCTGTTGCCCGTGGTCAGCCGGTGGTCGGCGACTGCAGCCGGGCTCGCCCTGTGCCTGTGCGCCGTCGGCTGGGCCCTGCTGTGGGGGCGGCTGGTCGCCCTGCGCCGTGGCGCCACGCGCCGCTCGCGCCACTTCGATGCCATCGCTGCCGTCTGCGGCCTGATCGTCCTGGCACTGGCAGCGGCAGCTCTGGCCCTGCTGCTCGGCCGGGCCGACCGCGCACGCGAAGTCGCGCGCTGCGCGCTCTGGGCTGCCGTGCTGCCGGTCTTCCTTCTCGCTTCGCACCGCCTGCTGCCCTTTCTCTCGCGGATCGACCCACTGCAGCCCGACGCCAGCTCGGCCCCTCGCGCGGCGTGGTGGCTGCCGGCCGTGCCGCTGGCGGCCAGCCTGCTGTTGGCGCTCAGCGCCTGGCCAGGCATGCCGGCAACGGTGGTCGAAGACGCCTGGCCGCTGCGCGTGGCACTGCCGGGCGCGGCCGGCGTTCTGACGCTGTGGCTTGCGCTGCGCTGGTCTGCCCATCCGGCCACGCGCTCGCCGCTGCTGCAGCACCTGTTGCGGGCTTTCGCCTGGTCGGGTGCGGCCTGGCTCGGCCTGGCCGGGTCCGCGCTGCCATGGTTGGCCCCGCCGCTGCGCGCCGGCCTGGACGCTGCCGCCCTGCACGCGCTGACGCTGGGCTTTGCCGGGGGCACGATGCTGGCAATGGTTTCACGGCTGAGTGCGACGCAGGCCGGCCGCAGCCAGGCGGTGGACCGCTACGCACGCGTGCTGGAAGCCATGCTGCAGCTGGCCCTGGTCACGCGCCTGCTGGCGGCGCTGTGGCCAGCGGCCACCGCACAGGCGTTGCCGCTGGCCGCGCTGCTGTGGGCGGTGATTGCCGCGGCCTGGCTGTGGCGCCACGGCGGTCAGGCCGGGCGCCTACGCGCACAGCGCCAGCGGCCGATGCCGGCAGAATCGCCCGCCGCGGCGCGGCCCGCCAGCCGCGGCGGACAATGACCCCATGCCCCATTCATCGCCATGCCCGAGATGAACCCACCCGAGCCTGACTGGATCCAGCGCGCGACGTCGCCGCCGGCCGTGTCGCTGGCCTGGTTGCCGGCCCTGCTGCGCGGTGCCGTTGCGCTCGTCATGCTGCTGGTGAACACGGCGTTCTGGTGCCTGCTGTTGTTCGTGCTGGCCATCGTGCGCCTGCTGCTGCCCTGGCCGATGGTGCGCCGCCGGCTCGACCCGCTGCTCAACGCCATCGCCACACGCTGGATCGGTGGCAACAGCGTCTGGATGCGCCTGACCCAGCCCACCACATGGGAGCTCAGCGGCGCCCCCGATCTGGCCCCTGACCGCTGGTACCTGGTGACCTGCAACCACCAGAGCTGGGCTGACATCTTCGTGCTGCAGCACCTGATGAACCGCCACATTCCGATGCTGAAGTTCTTCCTCAAGCAGGAACTGCTCTATGTCCCCGTGATGGGACTGGCCTGGTGGGCGCTGGACTTTCCGTTCATGCGCCGTCACTCCGAAGAGGCCCTGCGCCGCGACCCGCGCAAGCGCCAGGAGGACCTGCTGGCCGCGCGCACGGCCTGTGCCAAGTTCGCGCTGGCGCCCACGAGCGTGATGAACTTCGTCGAGGGCACACGCTTCACCGCGGCCAAGCACGCAAGCGCCGGTGGACGCTGGCAACACCTGCTGCCGCCCAAGGCCGGCGGGCTGGCCATGGCACTGGCGGTGCTTGGCGAGCGCTTCGAGGCCCTGCTGGACGTGACCATCATCTACCCCGATGGCGTGCCCGATTTCACGGCCTTTCTGTGCGGACGCGTGCCGCGCATCGTCGTGCACGTCGAGCAGGTGGCAATCCCGGCGGACTGCCGGCGCAGCGATGGCGTGCTGGACTCCCCCTTCCGCAAGCGCGTGCACCGCTGGCTGCTGGCGCTGTGGGACGCCAAGGACGAGCGCATGCAGGCCTCAAGCTTGGCGCGCGACGGTCGATAGCCCCTGCACAGCCCCGGGTGCCTGGCACGTCCGCCTGCATCCACCGTGCCGTGCAAGAGGTGATGAATGGGTCCGACCGTCAGTCTGCTGCTGGGCGCCGCGATCATCGCGGTCATTGGAACACTTGGCGTGTGGCTCACGCTCAGGCGACCCAGCCGGCACATCCAACGCCGACAGCGGGACGAGGCGCTGGCCGCTGCCGCCCACTACACCCCCGCCGAGCGCAACCCCGTGTACGGTGCAGCACCCGACCCCTGCGCACCCGGCCTGACCGACGCCGAGCGCGTGCAGGCCATGCGCACGTTGCTGCTGCAGGGCGACCAGCAGGCCGCACGTGCAAACGGGGATGCGTTTGCCGACCTCGCCTTCGCGCCGACCCAGCCGCTGGACGCACACGACGCCGGACCGACCACCTCCCCCATGGCCTGGAAGCCGACCCAGCCGTTCGAGGACGACCTGGCCGACAGCCGCGGCCGGGCGGAGCATCCGTCCAGTGAAGAGCGGGAGCACATCACGATCTGACCTGCTGCCGCCGCGGCGTCGCT
>JADZCL010000277.1 GCA_020851615.1 Rubrivivax sp. | reverse complement strand
TGGATCTGCTCGGGCGACAGGCGCCCGGCCTGCGCCGGCATCAGGTTGTTCCTGCCGGCGACGACCATCGAGACGATCGCATCCTCACCCCAGCCGTGCAGCCAGACCTTGTCGGTCAGGTTGGGTGCACCCAGGGCTTGGTTGCCCTTGCCATCGGCTCCGTGGCAGGCCGCACAGGCCACGAACTTGGTCTTGCCCAGTTGCGCGGCCACCGAGTTGTGCGGGCTGCCCGAGAGGCTGAGCACGTAGTTGGCGACGTTGCGCACGTCCTCGCTGCTGCCCACGGCGGCAGCCATCGGCGGCATGATGCCGTTGCGGCCCTTGGTGATCGTCTCTTCGATGGTTTCAAGAGAACCGCCGTAGAGCCAGTCGCTGTCGGTCAGGTTGGGAAAGCCCTTGCTGCCACGCCCGTCGGCGCCATGGCAGGTGCTGCAGTTGTTGGCGAACAAGCGCTCGCCGATGGCCATCGCCTGCGGATCCTTGGCCAGCGCCTCGGCACCCAGGCCCTGGAACCTGGCATACAGCGGCGCCATCGCGGCGCGCGCCTTGTCCATCTCCAGTTGGTGCTGCCCGGTACTGGTCCAGTTCAGGCTGCCCGCATAGCTGCCCAGGCCCGGGTAGATGGCCAGATACACACCCGAGAAGACCACGGTGATGATGAACAGCCACACCCACCAGCGTGGCAGCGGGTTGTTCAACTCGCGCAGGTCTTCGTCCCAGACGTGACCGGTGGTGTTGTCACCGGACATGACCTTGCGCTTGCTGGCCACGGCCAGGAGCACGAGGCAGGCCACGAGGCCGGCGATCGTGACCACCGCCACATACAGCGACCAGCCACTGCTGAAGAAATCGCTCATCGCTGTTGACCTCCGGTTCCAGGAGTCGCCGCCGTGTCGGCGAAAGGCAGCCGCCCGGCCTCTTCGAACGCCGCCTTGCGGCGCGCGGACCATGCCCACAGCACGATGCCCAGAAAGACCAGCAGGCTGAGCACCGTCACGATCGAGCGCAAGTCATTGACGTCCATGGTCGGCCCCACTGTCACTTCACCGCGGTGCCCAGCACCTGCAGATAGGCCACCACGGCGTCGAGCTCGCTCTTGCCCTTCACGTCCTCGCCGGCCCTGGTGATCTCGTCGTCGCCATAAGGAACGCCCAGGCGCTGCAGCGCGCGCATCTTGGGCGCCATCTCCACCGGGTCGAGCTTGGCATGCTCGAGCCAGCCGTAGGCAGGCATGTTCGATTCGGGCACCAGGTCCCGCGGGTTCAGCAGGTGAATGCGGTGCCACTCGTCGCTGTACTTGCCGCCCACGCGCTGCAGGTCCGGCCCGGTGCGCTTGCTGCCCCACAGGAAGGGGCGGTCATAGACGAACTCACCGGCCTTGCTGTAGCTGCCGTAGCGCAGCGTCTCCGAGCGGAAGGGACGCACCATCTGCGAATGGCAACCCACACAGCCC
This sequence comes from Rubrivivax sp., assembly GCA_020851615.1. Taxonomy (GTDB): domain Bacteria; phylum Pseudomonadota; class Gammaproteobacteria; order Burkholderiales; family Burkholderiaceae_C; genus Rubrivivax. The sequence goes on along the minus strand of JADZCL010000277.1, from coordinate 3,279 downwards.
TCGCGGATGTAGATGTCGCGCCCGGCCAGCTGCAGCGGCGTGTAGGGCTTGAGGTTCTCGACCGGCTGCGTCGTCGAGCGCTGGAAGAACAGCGGCACGATCTCGACCAGGCCGCCGACGGAGACCGTCAGCAGCACGAGCACGATCATCAGGAAGTTGCTGGTCTCGATCTTCTCGTGACCGACGGGGGCATGGTTGGCCATGACTGGGGGTTCTCCGTCCTTGCGTTCAGGCGTGCGCGGCGACCAGCGGGATCGGCGCCTGCACGACCTTGCCGTTGCGCATCGTCATGACGACGTTCCAGGCCATCAGCAGCATGCCGCCCAGGTAGAGCAGGCCCCCGGCCAGACGGATGACGTAGAAGGGGAAGGTCGCCTTCACGCTCTCGACGAAGCTGTAGACCAGCGTGCCGTCGGGATTGATCGCGCGCCACATCAGGCCCTGCATGACGCCGGCGATCCACATGGCGGCGATGTAGAGCACGATGCCGATGGTGGCAATCCAGAAGTGCAGCTCGACCGCGCGCATGCTGTACATCTGCTTGCGCCCGAACATGCGCGGGATCAGGAAGTACAGCGAGCCGATCGAGATCATCCCAACCCATCCCAGGGCCCCGCTGTGCACGTGGCCCACCGTCCAGTCGGTGTAGTGGCTGAGCGCATTGACGGTCTTGATCGACATCATCGGCCCCTCGAAGGTCGACATGCCGTAGAAGGACAGCGAGACGATCAGGAACTTCAGGATGGGGTCGTCACGCAGCTTGTGCCAGGCCCCCGAGAGGGTCATGATGCCGTTCATCATGCCGCCCCAGCTGGGCGCCAGCAGCACGAGCGAGAACACCATCCCCACGCTCTGCGCCCAGTCAGGCAAGGCCGTGTAGTGCAGGTGGTGCGGGCCGGCCCACATGTAGGTGAAGATCAGCGCCCAGAAGTGGACGATGGACAGCCGGTAGCTGTAGACCGGGCGCTCGGCCTGCTTGGGGATGTAGTAGTACATCATCCCGAGGAAGCCCGCGGTCAGGAAGAAGCCCACCGCGTTATGGCCATACCACCACTGCACCATCGCGTCCTGCACGCCCGCGTAGGCGCTGTAGCTCTTGGTCAGGCTGACCGGGATCGCGGCACTGTTGACGATGTGCAGCAACGCAATGGTGAGGATGTAGCCGCCGAAGAACCAGTTGGCGACATAGATGTGGCGCACCTTGCGGATGCCCAGGGTGCCGAAGAAGACCACCGCATAGGCGACCCAGACGACGGCAATCAGGATGTCGATCGGCCATTCGAGCTCGGCGTACTCCTTGCTCGACGTCATGCCCAGTGGCAGCGAGATCGCAGCCAGCACGATCACCAGTTGCCAGCCCCAGAAGGTGAACATCGCCAGCCGCGGCATGAACAGCCGCACCTGGCTCGTGCGCTGCACGACGTGGTAGCTGGTGGCAAACAGCGCACAGCCGCCGAAGGCGAAGATCACGGCGTTGGTGTGCAGCGGGCGCAGCCGGCCGTAGCTGAGCCAGGGAATGCCCAGGTTGAGCTCGGGCCAGGTGAGCTGGGCCGCGATGATCACACCCACCAGCATGCCGACGATGCCCCACAGCACCGCGGCGAGCGCGAAAGCACGCACCGGGGCGTCGTAGTACACCGGCTGCGCCGGTGCCGGGTTGCTTGCCATTGGCTTCCTCCTCACGGGTCAGGCACCTGCCGTGCCGATTGTTCGCGTTCGTTGCTTACGGGCTCTTGACGGCTTTCAAGAAAAACCACATCTTCCGCGAGGATACGCTCACCCTCGCGCTCGAGGTCCTCGAACTGACCGCGCGTCAGCGCCCAGCCGAACACGCCCAGGACCAGCAGCACCAGCACCACCGACAGCGGGATCAGCAGGAAGAGGATCTCCATCGCCGCCTCAGCGTGCAGCGCGCAGCGCGTTCAGGATGACGAGCAGGGAACTGGCCGCCATCCCGAGCCCGGCCAGCCAGGGCGGCAGCCAGCCTGCCAGTGCCAGCGGGATGAAGGCCGCGTTGTAGAGCACCGCCCACAGCATGTTCTGGCGCACGATGCGCATGGTGCGCAGCGCCACGCGGCGCGCCAGCAGCAACTCGGCCGGCCGGTTGGAGGCGATCACTGCATCGGCCTGCGTGCGCGCCACCAGCGCACCCTGCCCCATCGCCAGCGACACATCGGCACGCGCCAGCACCGGGGCGTCGTTGATGCCGTCACCCACCATGCCGACCTTGGCACCGCCCGCCTGCGCCGCAGCCAGGCAGGCCAACTTGTCTTCGGGTGACGCCTGCCCGATGGCGTCGTCCAGGCCCAGGCGCTCGGCCAGCGCCTGTGCGCGTCCCTGCGCATCACCGCTCAGCAGGGTCAGCCTCAGGCCGAGCGCGCGCAAGCCGGCGATGGCCTCGGCCGCGCCTGCACGCACGGCCTCGTCCAGCACGAAGCCGGCCTGCACGCGGCCGTCGCACGCCAGCCACGCGCGCACCTGGGGATCCGGCACCTCGCCCACGCCACCGACCCAGCGCCAATGCCCCAGCATCCAGCGCCGCCCGGCCTCGTCGGTGCCGGCCAGCCCTTGCCCGCCCTGCTCCTGCAGATCACGCCAGCCCGTCCCGTCCACGCCCGCGGCAGGCGCGGCCTGCAGCGCGCCGCCCGACTCGCCGCCCGACTCGCCGGCCAGGGCGCGCGCCAGGGGATGCTGCGACCATTGCGCGAGCGCCGCCGCGCATGCCTGTGCCCGCTGCACATCGACTTGCGCGCCCGGCAGCAGGCGGACCTCACGCAGCACGAGTCGATCCTCGGTCAGCGTGCCGGTCTTGTCGATGAAGAGCCGCTCGACACCTGCCAGGACCTCGATCGCCTCCAGCCGCTGGAAGACGACGCCGCGCCGCGCCAAGCCACCCGCCGCCGCCACCAGAGCCGCCGGCGCCGCCAGCGCGAACGCGCACGGGCAGGTCACGATCAGCACCGCCACCGCGACCCAGATCGCGCGCGACGGATCGATGAAGCTCCAGACCAGCGCCCCCAGACCGGCCAGCACCACCACCGCCGCCAGGAAGGCCCCCGCGTAGCGGTCGGCCACGCGCGCGGACGCCGGCCGCTGACTCATGGCCTCGTGCATCATGCGCACGATCGCTTCGTAGCGCGTATCGGCACCAACCCGCTCGACCCGCAGCAGCACGGGCCCACCCACGTTGATGCTCGCCGCGATGACCGCCTCGCCAACCGTGCGCGGCTGCGGTTCGGACTCGCCGGTGAGCAGCGCCTCGTCGACGCGCGTGCGGCC
>JADZCL010000276.1 GCA_020851615.1 Rubrivivax sp. | reverse complement strand
TGTGCCGCATCCGCGTGGCCGAGGCGCGCGACGGCGAACGCGTGCTGCCGGGGCACGCCTACATCGCGCCCGGCGGGCTGCACCTTTCGGTCGAACGCTCGGGTGCGAACTACATCGCGCGCGTGCGCGACGGTGAGCCGGTCAACCGCCACAAGCCCTCGGTCGAGGTTCTGTTCCAGAGCGCGGCACGCGTGGTCGGCCCCAATGCCCTGGGCGTGATGTTGACCGGCATGGGCGGCGACGGCGCACGCGCGATGAAGGAGATGCGCGACGCCGGCAGCTGGAACGTGGCGCAGGACGAGGCCAGCTGCGTCGTCTTCGGCATGTCGCGCGAGGCGATCGCGCATGGCGCGGCCCACGAAGTGCTGCCGCTGTCGCAGATCGCCGGCAAGCTGATCGAGCGCCTGCGCAGCACCGCGGGCCATCACACGACGCGCGTGTGATCAGCGCGAGGGCGGCAGGAAGAGCTGCTGCACGTCACTGAGGAAGTCCAGGCCATGGGCGCTGGGCTTGATGCGCTGGCCCTCGCGCAACAGCCAGCCGCGCGCAAGCGCCTCCTCGAGCACGGTGCCGACCAGCGCGTCCAGGCGCTGCGGCGCCAGACCCGTGCGCTCGGCCAGCAGCGCGGCGTCGAAGCCTTCGACCAGGCGCAACGCGTTGAGCATGAACTCGAACGGCAGCTCCGCCGCCGCCACCTCCTGCGCGCTGGAGACCGCCGTGCCGGCCAGTGCGCGGCGCATGTAGGTCGCCGGCTCACGAAAGCGCACCTCGCGCACGATGCGATCCGCAAACGAAAGCTTGCTGTGCGCCCCGGCCCCGATGCCCAGGTAGTCGCCGAAACTCCAGTAGTTGAGGTTGTGCGCACAGCGGTTCCCGGGCCGCGCAAAGGCCGAGACCTCGTAGCGCGTCAGGCCCGCTGCCGCCGTGCGGGCAATGATCAGATCGAGCATCTCGCTGGCCAGGTCGTCATCGGGCAGTTGCGGGGGCGGATGCAGCGCAAAGCCGGTGTTGGGCTCGAGCGTCAGGTGGTAGATCGACAGATGCGGCGGCGCAAACGCCAGGGCCTGCTGCAGGTCGGCGTCGAGTGCGGCCAGGTCCTGGCCGGGCAGCGCATACATCAGGTCGATGTTGAAGGTCGCAAACGCCGCCGCCGCCTCGGCCACCGCCGCCCGCGCCTGTGCCGCGTCGTGCACGCGCCCGAGCGCCTGCAAGGCGGCGTCGGAAAAGCTCTGCACCCCGATCGACAGCCGCGTGACGCCCGCGCTGCGAAAGGCACGGAAGCGCTCACGCTCGAAGCTGCCAGGGTTGGCCTCGAGCGTGACTTCGCAATCGGGCAGCAAGGGCACACGGGCGCGGATGTCGGCCAGCAGCCGCTCGATGCCGCCCGCAGAGACCAGGCTGGGCGTGCCCCCGCCGAAGAAGACGCTGCCCACGCGCCGGCCCCAGATCTGCGGCAGCGCGGACTCGAGGTCGGCGACCAAGGCCGCCAGGTAGGCCGCCTCGGGCAGTTCGCCCCGCAGTGCGTGGCTGTTGAAGTCGCAATAGGGGCACTTGCGCAGACACCACGGCAGATGCACGTAGAGCGCCAGCGGCGGCAGCGCCGCCAGCCGCAGCCCGGTGCCGCCTTCCGGCGAGGGTGCCGCAGGCGGAGTCGTCGCCTCAGCCAAGCTGCCACGCCTGCTGCAGGCGCTCGCGCAGGTCGGTCGAGGCCAGCGCACGATGGCTGCAGCGGTTCTTGGTGGCTGGGTCGAGTTCAGCCACCGTGCGTCCGAGTGCAGGGATGAGCAGCAGCGGGTCGTAGCCGAAGCCACCCTGCCCGCGTGGCGCGTGCAGGATCTCGCCGCGCCAGCGTCCGCAGGCCAGCAGCGGCTCGGGGTCGGCCGCGTGGCGAACCATGACCAGCGTGCAGACGAAAGCCGCCGCGCGCTCGCTGCACCCGTGCAGGCGCTGCAGCAGCAGGGCGTTGTTGGCGGCATCCTGAACGCGACGTCGCGCCTCGCGGTCCCCTTGACCCGCGGCGTCGGTCACGCTCGCATAGTGCGCCGAGGCAACGCCAGGGGCGCCACCCAGCGCATCGACGCACAGGCCCGAATCGTCGGCCAGCGCCGGCAGCCCCGCGAGCCGGGCCGCATGACGGGCCTTGGCCAGGCCGTTCTCGAAGAAGGTCTCGTAGGGCTCGTCGGCCTCGGGAATGCCCAGCGTGCCCTGCGTCAGCAACACCACCGGCAGGCCGGCGAACAGGGCCTGCAGTTCCGCCAGCTTCTTGGCGTTGTTGCTCGCCAGCACGATGCGCACGGGATCGCCCTAGCCCGCCCGCGACGACCCGAGCGCACGCCGCTGCGCGTCCACCAGTTCGGCAATGCCCTTGGCGGCCAGCGCCAGCAGCGCGTCCATCTCGGCGCGCGTGAACGGCGCGCCCTCGGCCGTGCCCTGCACCTCGACGAAGCCCCCGGCGCCGGTCATGACGACGTTCATGTCGGTGTCACAGGAGGAATCCTCCTCGTAATCGAGATCCAGCAGCGGCCCGCCCCGCAGCATGCCCACCGACACCGCCGCAACGAAGTCGCGGATCGGCGAGCGCGTGATGCGCCCCTCCTGCAGCAACCAGCCCACTGCATCGTGGGCGGCGACAAAGGCGCCGGTGATGGCAGCGGTGCGCGTACCGCCATCGGCCTGCAGCACGTCGCAATCGATCAGGATGCTGCGCTCGCCCAGCGCAGCCAGGTCGAAGACGCTGCGCAGGCTGCGCCCGATCAGGCGCTGGATTTCCTGCGTGCGCCCGCTCTGCTTGCCCTTGGCCGCCTCCCGGTCGCCGCGCGTATGTGTCGCGCGCGGCAGCATGCCGTACTCGGCCGTCACCCAGCCCTGCCCGCTGCCGCGCTTGTGCGCAGGCACCTT
>JADZCL010000275.1 GCA_020851615.1 Rubrivivax sp. | reverse complement strand
TGCAGCACCTGCGCCTGCACCGAGACGTCCAGTGCCGACACCGCCTCGTCGGCGACGAGCAGTTCCGGGTCCATCATCAGCGCGCGTGCGATGCACAGGCGCTGGCGCTGGCCGCCGCTGAACTGGTGCGGGTAGCGGTCCATCGCGCTGGCGTCCATGCGCACGAGGTGGACCAGTTCACGCGCCTTGGCCAGTGCCTGCGCGCGCGGCATGCCGTAGTTGACCGGGCCTTCGATCATGGCCTGGGCGATGGTGCGGCGCGGGTTGAGCGAGCGGTAGGGATCCTGGAAGACGATCTGCACGCGCCGGCGCAACGGGCGCAGCGCGCGTGCGGGCAGGGTGGCGATGTCGTCCGCCCCCAGCCTCACCTCGCCGGCGCTGGGCTCCAGCAGGCGCACGACGCAGCGGGCCACCGTGCTCTTGCCCGAGCCCGATTCGCCGACGATGCCCAGCGTCTGCCCGCGGCGGACCTCGAAGCTCACGTCCTGCGCGGCATGGACGGTGCGCGCCTTGCCGAACCAGCTGCGGTCCAGGTAGGTCTTGGCCAGGCCGCGCACGCGCAGGATCACCGGTGCGCTGGCGTCGACGGCCTTCTCGTGCAGGTGCAGCGTGGGCACCGCGGCGATCAGCATCCTGGTGTAGTCGTGCTGCGGGTGCTGCAGGACCTGGCTCTTGCTGCCGACCTCGACCAAGTCGCCCAGGCGCAGGACGGCCACGCGCTGGGCGAGTTCGGCCACGACGCCGAAGTCGTGCGTGATGAAGAGCACCCCGGTGCCGTGCCGGCGCTGCAGTTGCAGGATCAGCTCGAGAACCTGCTTCTGCGTCGTGACGTCCAGCGCCGTGGTCGGCTCGTCGGCGATCAGCAGCACCGGCTCGAGGACCAGCGCCATCGCGATCATGATGCGCTGGCGCTGCCCGCCCGAGAGCTGGTGCGGGTAGCTGGCCATCATGCGCTCGGGGTCGGGCAGCAGCACCTCCTCGATGATGGCGCGCACCTTGGCGCGGCGCTCGGCGGGGCGCAGGCGCGTGTGCTCGGCCAGCACCTCGTCGATCTGGTCACCGCAGGTCATGACCGGGTTGAGCGCGGTCATGGGCTCCTGGAAGATCATCGACATGCGCGTGGCGCGCAGTTCGCGCAGGCGTGCCAGAGGGGCGTGCGTGATGTCCTCGCCCTGCAGCAGGATGCGGCCCGAGAGGATCGGCAACTGTCGGGGCAGCAGGCCCATCACGCCTTGCGCGATGACGCTCTTGCCCGAGCCCGACTCGCCGATCAGGCACAGGATCTCGCCGCGCCCGACGGTGAACGAGACCTCGTGCACGGCGCGGGCACGGTCGCCGCCGCCGGGCAGCCCGATGGTCAGCTGCTCGACCTGCAGGATGGGGGCTGGGGTGTCCACGCGCGTCCCGCCTTCAGCCCCGCCGGGCCATCTTCGGGTCCAGCGTGTCGCGCAGCCCGTCGCCCAGGATGTTGACCGCCAGCACCGTCACTGCGAGGAAGATGCCGGGGAAGAAGATGTTCTGCGGGTACTCGTTGAACTGTGCACGCCCCTCGGCCATCACGTTGCCCCAGGTCGGGATGTCCGGCGGCAGGCCCACGCCGAGGAAGGAGAGGATGGCCTCCACGAGGATGCCCGAGGCGCAGATGAAGGTGGCCTGCACGATCAGCGGCGCCACCGTGTTGGGCAGGATGTGGCGCCACATGATGAGCGGCGTGGGGGTGCCCAGCGACACCGCCGCCTCGACGTAGGGCTCCTCGCGGATGGTCAGCACGAGCGAGCGCATCAGCCGCGTGACGCGCGGGATCTCGGGGATCGCGATCGCCACCACCACCGTGAGCAGGCTGCCGCGCCACATCGCCACCAGCGCGATGGCGATCAGGATGGCCGGGATTGCCATCAACCCATCCATGAAGCGCATCAGGGGGCCATCCAGCCAGCGGATGAAGCCGGCCAACAGACCGAACAGCACGCCGAAGGCGACCGCCACGGCGGCCGTGGCGATGCCGACCACCAGCGAGACCCGGGTGCCGAAGATCACGCGGCTGTAGATGTCGCGCCCGAAGCTGTCGCTGCCCATGAGGAAGCGGTGCTCGAGCGTCTGGCCCTCGAGCGTCGTGATCTCTCCCGTGCGACCAGGCAGCAGGTCGCGGCTGGCCGGATCGAACAGGGAGGGGTCGACGGTGCCCAGCCACGGCGCAGCCAGCGCCACCAGGGTGAGCACGAGCAGGAACAGCCCGCCGATGCGCACCGAGCCGTTGCGCCGCACGCGTTGCCAGGCGCTGGGCTGGCTGACCACGATGGCCGTCTCCACCGAAAGCGACTGCAGCGGGATCTCGTCCATGTCAGTAGCGGATGCGCGGATCGAGGAAGACGTAGGACAGGTCGATCAGCAGGTTCACGAGCACGTAGACGACGCTGAAGAACAGGATCACGCCCTGGATGGTCGGGAAGTCGCGTGCCAGCACGGCGTCGACCGTCAGCCGCCCGAGGCCGGGAATCGCGTATACCGACTCGGTGACGACAACGCCGCCGATCAGCAGCGCGATGCCGATGCCGATCACGGTGACGATGGGCACTGCCGCGTTGGCCAAGGCGTGACGCAGCAGCACCCGGGCCTCGGGCAGGCCCTTGGCCCGCGCGGTGCGGATGTAGTCCTCGCCCAGCGTCTCCAGCACGCTGGCGCGGGTGACGCGCGCGATCAGCGCAATGTAGATGACCGACAGCGTCGTCGCGGGCAGCACCAGCTGGCGCAGCCAGGCGCCGGCGCCTTCGGCCAGCGGCTTGTAGCCCTGCACGGGCAGCCAGCCCAGCTTCAGGCTCACCAGCCAGATCAGCATGTAGGCCAGCACGAACACCGGGATCGAGAAGCCCAGCACCGAGAAGGTCATCAGCGCGCGATCCAGCCAGCCGCCGAAGCGCCATGCCGCCAGCACGCCCAGCGGCACGGCCACCAGCACCGCCAGGATGATGGTCAGCAACGCCAGCGACAGCGTGGGCTCCAGGCGCTGTGCGATCAGCGAGGTGACCTCGGTCTTGTAGTAGTAGCTCTGGCCGAGGTCGCCGCCGAGCATGCGCGTGAACCAGATCAGGAACTGCTCGGGCACCGACCTGTCCAGCCCCAGCGCCTGGCGGATCTGCGCGATCTGCTCGGTGCTGGCGGCATCACCGGCAAGCACCGCGGCCGGGTCGCCCGGTGTCAGCCGCAGCACCAGGAACACCAGCACGGCGACGATCAGGAGCACCGGGATCGTCGACAGCAGCCGGCGGGCGAGGAACTTCAGCATGGCGGGTCCGGAAACGTCGGTGCGGGCCCGGGTCAGTTCTTCTTCAG
>JADZCL010000274.1 GCA_020851615.1 Rubrivivax sp. | reverse complement strand
CTGCTCGCGACACCGGCCGACGCCCTGCGCTTCGTGCAGGCGCGCGGCTGCACCGCGCTGCGCAGCGACAGCCGGCGGGTGCAGGCCGGCGAGGGCTTCGTCGCCTGGCCGGGGCATGCCGCCGACGCCCGCCGCTTCGTGCCGCAGGCTCTCGCTGCCGGCGCCGCGGCCTGCCTGGTCGAGGCTGACGGGGTACAGGCCTTCGGTCTGGCCGACCCGCGCGTGGCGGCGCTGGTGGGTCTGAAGGCCGCGGCCGGCCCCATCGCTGCCGAGTTCCACGGCGAGCCCAGTGCGCACCTGGACGTGATCGCCAGCACCGGCACCAACGGCAAGACCTCGACCACCTGGTTTGCCGCGCAGGCGCTGGCCATGCTGGGCGTGCGGGCCGGCGTGGTCGGCACCCTGGGAATCGGCGAGCCCGGCGCCGCGCTGGCGTCCAGCGGGCTGACCACGCCCGACCCGCTGACGCTGCAGGCTGCGCTGGCCGACTTCGTCAAGCGCGGCTGCCGCGCCTGCGCGATCGAAGCCTCGTCGATCGGCCTCGTCGAGCAGCGCCTGGCCGGCCTGCACATCGCGGTGGCGCTGTTCACCAACTTCACGCGCGACCATCTCGACTTCCACGGCAGCATGCACGCCTACTGGGCCGCCAAGCGCGCGCTCTTCGACTGGCCGGGTCTGCGTGCGGCGGTCGTCAACGTCGACGACGCCCACGGTGAGCGCCTGGCCGCGGCGCTGCGCGCGCGCGCGCTCGATCTCTGGACCGTTTCACGCTCGGGCCCCACGCGGCTGCGTGCCCGCGACCTCTTGCACACCCGCGGCGGCATCGCCTTCACGCTCGTCGAGGGCGATGCGGCGTGCCGGCTGACGAGCCCGCTGGTGGGCGACTACAACGTCGACAACCTGCTGCTGGTGGCGGCTGCGCTGCGGGCGCTGGGCTTTGCGCTGGCCGACATCGCCAGCGTGTTGCCGCGCCTGGCGCCGGTGCCCGGAAGACTCGAGCGGGCCGACGAGGGTGCGGCGGGCCAACCGCTGGTCCTCGTCGACTACGCGCACACACCCGATGCGCTGGAGCAGGTCCTGCGGGCGCTGCGCCCCGTGGCCACCGCGCGTGGCGGGCGCCTGTGGTGCGTGTTCGGCTGCGGTGGCAACCGCGATGCCAGCAAGCGCCCGCTGATGGGGGCCATCGCCGAGCGCCTGGCCGACGAGGTGGTGCTCACCAGCGACAACCCGCGCAACGAAGCGCCAGCGCTCATCCTGGCGCAGATCCTGACCGGCATGCACGAGGTGGCCGCGCACGCGGCGCCGGCGGTGATCGAGGACCGCGCCGACGCGATCGGCGCTGCGCTGGCGCGCGCGGCGGCCCCCGACGTGGTGCTGATTGCCGGCAAGGGGCACGAGGCCGAGCAGGAGATCGCCGGCGTCAAGCGGCCCTTCCACGACGTGGCCGTGGCACGCGCCGCGCTGCGCCGGCGCGTGGCGGCGGAGGGCCCAGCATGCTGACGCTGCAGCAGGCGCGTGATCTGCTGGCGGGTGCCGCGGTGCTGCATGGTGACGGTGCCACGCGCATCACGCGCGTGCACACGGACACGCGCACGCTGCAGCCGGGTGACCTCTTCGTCGCCCTCAAGGGCGCACGCTTCGATGCGCACGACTTTCTCGCGCAGGCGCGTGAGGCCGGCGCCACGGCCGTGCTGGCCGAGCGCGGGATCGCGGCATGCGGCTTGCCGGGCCTGCAGGTGGCTGATGCACTGGCGGCGCTGCAGGCGCTGGCGGCCGCCTGGCGGGCGACCATGCCGGTGCGGCTGGTCGCCGTGGCCGGCAGCAACGGCAAGACGACGGTGACGCAGATGCTGGCCTGCATCCTGCGCGCCTGGATGGGCGAGGCGGCACTCGCCACGCAGGGCAACTTCAACAACCACATCGGCGTGCCGCTGACCCTGCTGCGCCTGCGTGCGACGCCGGAGCTGACGCACCGCGTGGGCGTGGTCGAGCTGGGCACCAACCACGTCGGCGAGATCGCGCAGCTTGCGCGCATCACCGCGGCGCAGGTGGCGCTTGTCAACAACACGCAGCGCGAACACCAGGAGTTCCTGCCTGGCCTGCAGGCGGTGGCACGCGAGAACGGGGCGCTGTTCGAGGCCCTGCCCGCCGACGGCGTGGCTGTGTTCCCGGCCGACGACCCGGGCACCGCGCTGTGGCGCACGCTGGCTGCGCCGCGGCGCGTCTGCAGCTTCGCACTCGAGGGCCAGGCCGACGTCTGCGGGCGCGCGCACTGGGCCGGCGAGCGCTGGCAGCTCGGGATCGATGCCGCACCGGGGCGGATCGAGACGACGGTGGCCATCGCCGGCCGCCACAACGCGAAGAACGCAGTCGCCGCGGCCGCCGCGGCGCTCGCGCTGGGGGCGCCCGCTGACGCGGTGGCGCAGGGGCTGGCGGCGTTCGTGCCGGTGGCCGGGCGCAGCCGCAGCAGCCGCATCACCTGGCAGGGGCAGGCCGCGACACTGGTCGACGACAGCTACAACGCCAACCCTGACTCGGTGCTGGCGGCGATCGACGTGCTGGCCGACCTGCCCGGCCCGCGCTGGCTGCTGCTGGGCGACATGGCCGAGGTCGGCGCGCAGGGGCCGCAGTTCCACGCCGAGGTCGGCCACCACGCCGCTGCGCGCGGCATCGAGTCGGTGTGGACCTGCGGCCGGCTTGCACTGCACACGGCGCGGGCCTGCGGCGGCCGCCATTTCCAGGACATGGACGGCCTGCTGGCGGCGCTGCGCGCGCAGGGCCCGGCGGCACGCGCACTGCTGGTGAAAGGCTCGCGTTCGGCGCGCATGGAGCGCGTCGTGGGCGCGCTCGGCGCAGCCGGCCAAGGACAGGAGGACGCCCATGCTGCTTAGCCTGTCGCAATACCTGATGGGGCTCTACCCCGAGCACCTGGGCTTCCTGCGCGTCATCCAGTACCTGACCTTTCGCTCGGTGCTGGCGGCGCTGACGGCGCTGCTCATTGGGCTGGCCTTCGGCCCCTGGGTGATCCGCCGCCTGACGGCGATGAAGATCGGCCAGCCCATCCGCGAGTACGGCGTGCAGGCGCACCTGGGCAAGCGCAACACGCCGACCATGGGTGGCGTGCTGGTGCTCATCGGCATCGGCGTCTCGACCGTGCTCTGGTTCGACTGGAGCAACCGCTTCGTCTGGGTGGTGATGCTGGTGACCTTCGGCTTTGGTGCCATCGGCTGGGTCGACGACTGGCGCAAGGTCGTCAACAAGGACCCCGAGGGCATGCGCAGCCGCGAGAAGTTCTTCTGGCAGAGCCTGATCGGCCTGGTCGCGTCGCTGTACCTGGCCTTCAGCGTGGCCGAGACGAGCAACGTGCGCGTGTTCGAGCTCTTCCTGCGCTGGGTGAGCAGCGGCTTCTCGACGGCCCTGCCACCGCGCGCGGACCTGCTCGTGCCCTTCTTCAAGACCGTGAGCTATCCGCTGGGCGTGCTGGGCTTCATCGTGCTGAGCTGGTTCGTGATCGTCGGCGCGAGCAACGCCGTGAACTTCACCGACGGGCTGGACGGCCTGGCCATCATGCCGGTGGTGATGGTCGGCTCGGCGCTGGGCGTGTTTGCCTACATCGTCGGGCGCGCCGACTACTCGCGCTACCTGCTCTTCCCGCACATTCCGGGGGCTGGGGAGCTGCTGGTCTTCTGCGCGGCGATGGCCGGAGCGGGCCTGGCCTTCCTGTGGTTCAACGCCAACCCGGCGCAGGTCTTCATGGGCGACGTGGGCGCGCTCGCGCTCGGTGGGGCGCTGGGCACCATTGCTGTCATCACGCGGCAGGAGATCGTGCTGGGCATCATGGGTGGCGTGTTCGTGGCCGAGGCGCTGTCGGTACTGCTGCAGGTGGCCTGGTTCAAGTACACGCGCCGGCGCCACGGCGAGGGCCGGCGCATCTTCCTGATGGCGCCCTTGCACCACCACTACGAGAAGAAGGGCTGGACCGAGACGCAGATCGTCGTGCGCTTCTGGATCATCACCATGCTGCTGTGCCTGGTCGGCCTGGCGAGCCTGAAACTGCGCTGAGGCCGGCATGCGCTTCCTGCAAGATCGCGCTGTCCTCGTGCTCGGCCTCGGTGAATCGGGGCTGGCGATGGCGCGCTGGTGCGCGCGCCACGGGGCCGCGGTGCAGGTCTGGGACACGCGCGCGCAGCCGCCCCACGCGGCTGAACTGCAGGCCGAGCGGCCGCAGCTGCAACTCGTCTGCGGGGAACTGCCGGCGGCGCTGCCCGCGGGCGTGCACCTGGTGCTCAAGAGCCCGGGCCTGGCGCCGCAGGATGCGCGCATCGCGCCGCTGCTGGCCGCCGCGCGCGCCGCCGGCATCGCGGTGATGGGCGAGCTGGACCTCTTCGTGCTTGCGCTGGCCGATCTCGCACCCGACTACGCGCCGCAGCTGCTGGCCGTCACCGGCACCAACGGCAAGACGACGACGGTGGCCCTGACCGCGCTGCTGGTCGAGCGCGCGGGGCGCCGCGTGGCGGTGGCCGGCAACATCATGCCGCCGCTGCTCGAGCGCCTTTGGCAGATGCTGGATGAGCCGCGCGCCGGCTGGCCCGAGGTCTGGGTGCTCGAGCTCTCCAGCTTCCAGCTCGCCGACCTGTCGGGGACCTTCGAACCCGCGGCCGCGGCGCTGCTCAACCTGACGCAGGATCATCTCGACTGGCATGGCGACATGGCCGCCTACGCTGCGGCCAAGGCGCGCATCTTCGGGCAACGGGGGGTGCTGGTCATCAACCGCGACGACGCGCGGGCAGAGGCGCTGGTGCCCGAGCCGGTGCCGGCTGCTGCGCCCGCCCGGGCAGGACGCGGCAGGCCGCAGGTGCAGGCGCGGCGCGTCGTGCGCTTCGGCCTGGGTGCGCCGCGGCAGCCGGGCGACTTCGGGCTCGTGGTCGAGAACGGCATGGCCTGGCTGGTGCGCGCGCTGCCGCAGGAGGAGACGCTGGCGCCGGGCAAGGGGGCGCCAGCGGAGATCTACCTGCAGCGCCTGATGCCCGCCGACGCGCTGCGCGTGCGCGGGCGTCACAACGCGGCCAATGCGCTGGCGGCGCTGGCGCTGGCCACGGCGATCGGCCTGCCACTGGCGCCCATGCTGCACGGCCTGCGCGAGTTCACCGGGCAGCCGCATCGCGTGCAGTGGCTTGCGCAGATCGACGGTGTGGCGGCCTACGACGACAGCAAGGGCACCAACGTCGGCGCCACCGTGGCTGCGCTTGAGGGGCTGGGTGCCGAGCATGCGCCGGGCCGCCTGCTGCTGATCCTCGGCGGCGACGGCAAGGGCCAGGACTTCACGCCGCTGGCCGCGCCGGTGGCGCGCTTTGCGCGTGCCGTGGCCTTGATCGGGCGCGACGGCGAGGCGATCGGCCGCGTGCTGGCCGACTGCGGCGTGCCGCTGGCCACGCACGCCGCCCTGCCTGCTGCGGTGGCCTGGTCCTTTGCGCAGGCGCAGCGCGGTGACGCGGTGCTGCTGAGCCCAGCCTGCGCGAGCTTCGACCAGTTCCGCGACTACGCCCACCGTGCCGCGGTCTTCGCCGATGCCGTGCAGGCGCTGGCGGCCGAGCGTGGGGAGATGACGTGATGGCGCGCGCGGGCGTGCTGCACCCGCTCAGCCTGCAGGCGCTCAAGGAGCGCGTGTGGGCGCTGCGTGACCGCGCCTTCGGCCTGCCGGTGCGCGATGGGCAGCAGATCGGTGCGGCGCGGGCAACGCGGCTGGCCGACTTCGACCACGCCTTCGTGCTGGTGGTGCTGGCGCTGCTGGTCTTTGGCCTCGTGATGGTCTATTCGGCCTCGGTGGCGCTGCCCGACAACCCCAAGTTCGCGCGCTATGCGCCAACCTTCTTCCTCACCCGCCACCTGCTGTCGATCGCGATCGGCCTGGTCTGTGCGCTGGCGGTGGCGCAGATCCCGGCCCGCGGCTGGGAGCGCCACGCCAACAAGGTGCTGCTGCTGGCGCTCGTGCTGCTGGTGCTGGTGCTGATCCCGGGCATCGGCAAGGTGGTCAACTTCTCGCGCCGCTGGATCCCGCTTGGCATCATGAACTTCCAGCCGGCGGAGTTCGCCAAGCTCGCCATCGCGATGTACGCCGCGGGCTACATGGTGCGCAAGATGGACGTGAAGGAGAACTTCTTCCGCGCCGTCTGGCCGATGGCGGTGGCCGTGGCCTTCATCGGGCTGCTGTTGCTGCGCCAGCCCGACATGGGCGCCTTCATCGTCATCGCCGCGATCGCCATGGGCATCCTGTTCCTGGGCGGCGTCAACGCGCGCATGTTCTTCCTCATCGCCACGGTGGTGGTGGCGACGTTCGCGCTCATCATCGCCTTCGACGACCTGCGCCGCGAGCGCATCCTGGCCTATCTGGACCCCTGGGACCCGAAGTACGTGCAGGGCAAGGCCTACCAGCTCGTGCACAGCCTGATCGCGATCGGCCGTGGCGAACTCTTCGGCCAGGGACTGGGGGCCAGCGTCGAGAAGCTGCACTACCTGCCCGAGGCGCACACCGACTTCCTGCTGGCGGTGATCGGCGAGGAACTGGGCTTCGTGGGGGTGGCCACGGTGATCGTGCTCTTCTTCTGGCTGACGCGACGCATCTTCGTGATCGGGCGCCAGGCGATCGCCCTGGACCGCGTCTTCGCCGGCCTGATGGTGCAGGGCATCGGCATCTGGATCGGCGCGCAGGCCTTCATCAACATGGGTGTCAACCTCGGTGTGCTGCCCACCAAGGGCTTGACCCTGCCGCTGATGAGCTACGGCGGCTCGGCGATCCTGATGAACCTGGTGGCGCTGGCCCTCGTCGTGCGCGTGGACCGCGAGACGCGCGCGCTGATGCGCGGCGGCAAGGGCTGAGGCGCAGATGAGCCACCTCGTCATCATGGCTGCGGGCACCGGCGGTCACATCATTCCCGGGCTGGCGGTGGCGCGTGAGCTGGCCGCGCGCGGCTGGACGCTGAGCTGGCTGGGCACGACGCAGGGCATGGAGAACCAGCTCGTGCCCAAGGCCGGCATCGCGCTGGACACCATCGCCTTCG
>JADZCL010000273.1 GCA_020851615.1 Rubrivivax sp. | reverse complement strand
TGCGCAGGGCTGCTGCCAGCGTGTGCGGTGGATTGACGACGAAGACCAGGCTGCCCAGCAGGCCCAGGCCGCGCTCGCCTGGCGCCTGCACCGTCAGGCGCGCCAGCAGCCAGCCCTTGGGCGCCGTGGCGCTGGCGGCGGCCTGCAGGCGCTGGGGCAGCCGTGCCGCTTCGAGCAGTTGCAGCTGGGGCAGCCAGACCAGCACCATGCCGTCGGCAAAGCGCGCCAGGGCTTCGCGCACGGCGGCGAGCACGCGCGTGTAGTCGCTCTTGATCTCGTAGGACGGGTCGATCAGCAGCAGGCCGCGACGCGTGGGGGGAGGCAGCTGCGCCCGCAGCGCCGCGAAGCCATCGGCCGGCCGCACCTGCACGCGGGCATCACCGCGCATCTGGCGGGCGAGGTGGGCGTGGTCGGTGGGGTGCAGTTCGAACAGGCGCAGCTGGTCCTGCGGCCGCAGCAGTTGCCGGGTCAGCTCAGGCGAGCCCGGATACTGGCGCAGCGCCGGCCCTGGGTTGAATGCGCGCACCTGCTGCACGTAGTCATGCACGATGGGCGGCAGATCCTCGCGCGCCCACAGGGCGCCGATGCCGTTGTCGAACTCGCGGTGCAGTTGCGCCTGCCGCCCCGCGAGCGCGTAGGCTCCCGCGCCGGCATGCGTGTCGACGACGCGATAGCCCTTGTCCTTCTGGTTCAAGTGCTGCAGCGCATGCACGAGCACCATGTGCTTGAGGACGTCGGCATGGTTGCCGGCGTGAAACGCATGTCGGTAGGCAAGCATGGCCGGACTGTGCCATGCCCGGGTGCCTCAGTGATCGCCGAGCTCGGTCTGCACCGTCGTCGTCGTGGCCGTGGCCGCATGGCGCGGACCGCCGCGCGTGAGGACCGCCTGCAGGAACTCGCGCGAGCGCGGATGCTGCGGGGCGTCGAAGATCTGCGCCGGGGGGCCAGACTCCAGCACCACGCCCTGGTCCATCACCGACACCACGTCGGCCACCTCGCGTGCAAAGCCCATCTCGTGCGTGACGACCATCATGGTCATGCCCTCGCGCGCCAGGTCCTTCATCACCTGCAGCACCTCGCCGACCAGCTCGGGGTCCAGTGCCGAGGTCGGCTCGTCGAACAGCATCACCTGCGGCTGCATCGCCAGCGCGCGGGCAATCGCCACGCGCTGCTTCTGGCCGCCCGAGAGCGTGGCCGGGTAGGCATCGGCCTTGTGGCCCAGGCCGACCTTGGCCAGCAGCTCGCGCGCGGCTGCCTGGGCCTGCGGCGCGGCCATGCCGCGCAGCTTGCGCGGTGCCACTGTCACGTTGCCCAGCACGGTCAGGTGCGGGAACAGGTTGAAGGACTGGAAGACCATGCCGACCTTCATGCGCAGCGCGTTGAGCTGGATGTCGGGCAGCAGGCGGCCGTCGTGGACGATCTTCTCGCCGCAGATCTCGATCGTGCCGGCGTCGGCCACTTCGAGGCCGTTGCAACACCGCAGCAGCGTGCTCTTGCCCGAGCCGCTGGGGCCGATGACGACGCTTACCTGCTGTGGCAGCACCTCGAAGTCGATGCCCTCGAGGACGCGCACCGCCCCGAAGGCCTTGTGCACGCCGCGCGCGCTGACGATGGGACGGACGCTGCCGTTCATTGCACCAGCCCTCCGGCGCCGAGACGTCGCTCCGCCACGCGCAGCGCCAGGCCTGTGAGGTTGGTCAGCACGAAGTAGACGAGGGCGATCGCCAGGTAGACCTCGAGCGAACGGTAGGAGACGCTGATGATCTTCTGGCCCTCGTGCATGACGTCGGTGATCGTCAGCAGCGACACCAGGGACGAGTTCTTGATGAGCGCGATGAACTCGTTGCCAAGCGGCGGGATCATGCGCACTACCGCCTGCGGCACGACGATCTGCCGCATGGCCAGCGCGTACGACATGCCCAGTGAGCGCGCCGCCTCCATCTGCCCCCGGTCGACCGACTGGATCGCCCCGCGCACGATCTCCGACACGTAGGCGCCGCTGTAGATGCCCATGCCGAGCACGCCGCAGAGGAAGGCCGGCAGGTTGATGCCGAAATGCGGCAGGCCGAAGAACCAGATGAAGAGCTGCACCAGCAGCGGCGTGCCGCGGATGAAGCTCACATAGGTGGTGCACAGCGAGTAGACGACGCGCCGGCGCCGGTCGAGCCGGCCCAGGCCGATCAAGAGGCCGATCAGGCAGCCCAGCACCACGGCGCCCACCGTCACCTCGACGGTGACCAGGGTGCCGTGGGCCAGCTCGCGCCAGCCGGTCCAGACGGGTGTGAAGTCCAGGTCCACGCGCGCTCCCTGCAGCCAGCAGCCGCCAACGGGTCCAGGGGTTTACAGGTACTTCGCCACCAGCTTGTCGTAGCTGCCGTCGGCCTTGAGCTTCTTCAGCGCCTCGTTGATCTGTTTGACCAGATCACCCTGGCCCTTGCGGATGGCGTAGCCGTATTCCTCGACGGTGAGCTGCTTGTCGACCACCTGCAGCGTGCCGCGCGCGCGGGCGTAGAGCTTGGCCGCCGGCTTGCCGGTGACGGCGGCGTCGGCGCGTCCGATCTCGACGAGCTGGAACATCTCCTGGTTCTTCTCGACCTCGACGCGTTCGGTGCCCGGGAAGTTCTCCTTCAGGTAGTTGACCGACTTGGTGCCCACCTGCACGGCGACCTTCTTGCCCTTGAGATCCTCGGGGCCCTTGATGCCCTGTTCACCCTTGCGCGTCATGATGACCAGGCCGCCGGGGTAGTACGAATCGGTGAAGTCGACCACCTTGCGGCGCTCGTCGGTCATGTAGATCGCCGAGGCCGCGATGTCGAAGCGGTTGGCCACAAGGCCCGGGATCAGTCCCTTGAAGTCGATGTCGGTCCACTCGATCCTGCGGTTGATGAGCTTGCCGATCGCCTCGATCAGCTCGATGTCGAAGCCCACGCGCTTGCCGCCCTCGGTGTATTCGAAGGGCGGGAAGGTCGGATCGGTCGCCACGCGCAGCGCGTCCTGCGCCTGCGCGGCGCCGCTGCACAACATGGCTGCGGCAGCCAGCGTGCCGAGCAGGTTTCGACGAACGATGTTCACGGGGTTCTCCTTCGGGTTTGCGTGACAGCGGGCCGGCCGCCACGGCCAGCCATGGCGCCAGCGTAACAAAACAGCGCCGTGTGCGTGCTCGGGGCTTGCGCCAACGCGGGTGCGCTGCGGGTTCCGGGGGTCTGGCAGGCAGGGCCGCGCGCCCGCAGGGTCCAGCTGCGGCATGCATCACGCCATGCGGCGTTTGCATGAGGGCATTCGGACCGGTGGGCGGCATGCACCAGCCCCGGGGGCACAATGCCCTCCCCCGTTGCGGGCCGACCGGCACGCACGGATCCCCCAGAGGCAGCCGCCATACGCGCACGGCCTCATGGTGGCCTTGATATGCCCCCAGGCGCCCTCGCTGAACCGAGGTCGCGGCATTCGGCGAGTCCCGTGCGGCCCGGTGTCCGCCCCCCAAGGCGCAGACACACGCGGCGGGAGCGAGCCTCGCCCAATTCCGCTTCCCTTGTCTACAGCCTGATTGGAGCTTGCATGAACCGACCCCTGCCGGTGGGTACCCCCTTGAACGTGCCCGATTACGTCCGCCACGACCGTCTGCGCGCCTGGGTGGCCGACATCGCCGTCCTGACCGAGGCGGCCCGGGTGGTTTGGTGCGATGGCAGCCAGGCCGAGTACGAGCGCCTGACGGCGCAGCTCGTGGCTGCGGGCACGCTGCTGGCGCTGAATCCGGCCCGGCGCCCGGGTAGCTTCCTCGCGCGCAGCGACCCGAGCGATGTCGCCCGCGTCGAAGACCGCACCTTCATCTGCAGCGCCCGGCAGGAGGACGCCGGGCCGACCAACAACTGGATGGCGCCCAGCGAGATGCGCGCCTTGCTGCAGACCGGCGAGCGGGCGCTCTTCAAGGGCGCGATGCGCGGGCGCACGCTGTATGTGGTGCCGTTCTCGATGGGGCCGCTGGGCTCGCACATCGCGCACATCGGCATCGAGTTGACCGACAGCCCCTACGTCGCCGTGAGCATGCGCGTGATGACGCGCATGGGCCGCCAGGTCTACGACGTGCTGGGCAGCGACGGCGACTTCGTGCCCTGCGTGCACACCGTGGGCGCGCCGCTGGCGGATGGGCAGCCCGACGTGCCCTGGCCGTGCAACAAGACCAAGTACATCGTGCACTACCCCGAGTCGCGCGAGATCTGGTCCTATGGCTCGGGCTATGGGGGCAACGCGCTGCTGGGCAAGAAGTGCCTGGCGCTGCGCATCGCCAGTGCCATGGGGCGTGACCAGGGCTGGCTGGCCGAGCACATGCTGGTGCTGGGCGTGAGCGACCCCGAAGGGCGCAAGTACCACGTCGCGGCGGCCTTCCCGAGTGCCTGTGGCAAGACCAACTTCTCGATGCTGGTGCCGCCTGCGGGTTACGCCGGCTGGAAGGTGACGACCATCGGCGACGACATCGCCTGGATCAAGCCCGGCGCCGACGGTCGCCTGCACGCGATCAACCCCGAGGCCGGCTACTTCGGCGTCGCGCCAGGCACCAACGAGCACACCAACCCGAACTGCATGGCGTCGCTGCGGGAAAACGTCATCTTCACCAACGTCGCGCTGACCGACGACGGCGACGTCTGGTGGGAGGGCATGACCGAGGAGCTGCCAGCGCACCTGATCGACTGGCAGGGACGCGACTGGACGCCGGAGATCGCCCGCGCGGCGGGCGAGAACGGCAAGCTGCGCCCGGCTGCGCATCCCAACGCCCGCTTCACCGTGGCCAGTACCAACAACCCGGTGCTCGACCCGCAATGGGACAGCACCACGGGGGTGGCGATCGACGCCTTCATCTTCGGCGGCCGGCGCGGCACCACGGTGCCGCTGGTGACCGAGGCGCGCGACTGGACCGAGGGCGTCTACATGGCCGCCACGATGGGCAGCGAGACCACCGCGGCCGCGGCCGGCCAGCAGGGTGTGGTGCGTCGCGACCCATTCGCGATGCTGCCCTTCTGCGGCTACAACATGGCCGAGTACTTCCAGCACTGGCTCGACCTGGGTGCGCGGCTGCAGGCGCAGGG
>JADZCL010000272.1 GCA_020851615.1 Rubrivivax sp. | reverse complement strand
GCTCGCGCCAGGGCGTGATGCTGCGGCCCGAGGCGGCCGGGCGCATCCAGCAGATCAACTTCGCCGACGGCCAGCGCGTCAAGCGCGGCGAGGTGCTGGTGCAGCTGGACGACACGCTGCAGCGCGCGCAATTGCAGCAGGCGCAGGCGCAGGCGTCGATCGCCGCGACCAACCTGCAACGCAGTCGCGAGTTGCGGGCGCAGGGCTTCGTCTCGCAGAGCGCGGTCGATCAGAACGAGTCGGGCCTGCAGGTTGCCAACGCGCAGGTCGAGCTGGCCCGCGCGCAACTGGCGCGCATGAAGGTCCTGGCACCGTTTGATGCCACCGCGGGCATTCGGCTCGTCAACCTGGGCGACTATCTGAAAGACGGTGCCGACATCGTCAACCTCGAGGACATGTCGACGATGGCGGTCGACTTCCGCCTGCCGGAGCGCTACCTCGCGCGCCTGCGGACGGGGCAGGCGGTGGAGATCGCCGTCGATGCGCTGCCCGGGCGCGTCTTCAAGGGCAGGGTGACGGCGCTGGATGTGGGTGTCGATGCCAATGGGCGCTCGCTGCTGGCGCGGGCGCAGTTCGACAACGCCGATGCGTCGCTGCGCCCGGGCATGTTCGCGCGCCCGCGCATCCAGTTCGCCGTGCGTGCCGATGCGCTGATGGTGCCCGAGGAGGCCTTGTTGCCGCAGGGTGGCAGCCAGTACCTGTTCCGCGTCGAACCCGACGGCAAGGGCGGCCAGCAGGCACGGCGGGTGCACGCGCGCGTGGGGCTGCGCCAGCCCGGCTGGGTGGAGTTGCTCGAGGGCGTGCGGGCGGGCGATCGCATCGTGGTTGCAGGGCACGACCGGCTGCGAGGCGATCTGGTCCCGGTGCGCATCGTGGAGCTTGCCGCTGGCGGGCAAGCAGCGGCCAGCGGCGCGGCGGGCTCGGCAGCCTCGGCAGCCGGCGCGGGCCGCGCGCCGTCGCCGACCTGAATGCGGCGCGCAGCGTCGTTGCAGAGCCCGCGCCATGCGTCTGTCCGAGATCTCGATCCGGCGCCCGGTGCTGGCGACGGTGATGTCGCTGCTGTTGATCCTCATCGGCCTGGTGTCGTTCAAGCAGCTCTCGCTGCGCGAGTACCCGCGCATCGACGAGCCGCTGGTGACGGTGGGTACGCGGCTGCTGGGCGCCTCGAGCGAGGTCATCGAATCGCAGGTGACCAAGCCGCTGGAGGATTCGATCGCCGGTATCGACGGCGTGGACATCATCACCTCGATCTCGCGCACCGAGTTCAGCCAGATCACGGTGCGTTTTCGCCTCTCCAAGGATCCCGACACGGCAGCCGCAGAGGTGCGTGACCGCGTGGCGCGCGCGCGGCGGCGCCTGCCCGACGCGGTGGACGAGCCCGTGATCGCCAAGGTGGAGGCCGATGCCACGCCAACGATCTGGCTGGCCTACACCAGCCAGACCTTGTCCACGCTGGAACTCACCGATCTCGTCAACCGCGTCGTCAAGCCTCGGCTGCAGACGGTGCCGGGCGTGGCCGATGTGAGCGTTGGCGGTGATCGCCAGTTCTCGATGCGCATCTGGCTCGATACGGATCGCCTGGCCGCGTTCAAGCTGACGGTGCAAGATGTCGAGGATGCGCTGCGGCGGCAGAACCTCGAGGTGCCCGCCGGCCGCATCGAGAGTGTGCAGCGCGAGTTCAGTGTCACTGCCCGTACCGATCTGAACACGGTGGCGCAGTTCAGCGAGATTGCGCTGAAGACGGTCAACGGCTTCGTCGTGCGGCTGCGTGATGTCGCACGCGTTGAGGAGGGAGCGGCCAGCGAGCGTTCGCGAGTGCGGCTCAACGGCGTGCCGTCGATCTCCACCGGCATCATCCGCAACGCCACCGCCAACCCGCTGGAGGTCGCTGCCGGTGTGCGCGCCCTCATGCCGCAGATCCAGCGCGAGCTGCCGCCGTCGGTGACCGTGGTCCAGGCCACCGACCTGTCGGTGTTCATCGATCGCTCGATCAAGGCCGTCTACACGACGGTGGTCGAAGCGGTCGTGCTGGTGGCGCTGATCGTCTTCGTCTTCCTGCGCACCGTGCGCGCGTCGTTCATTCCGCTGGTCACGATCCCGGTGAGCCTCATCGGCTCGTTCGCACTGATCGCGCTGGCGGGCTTCACGATCAACACGCTCACCCTGCTGGCGCTGGTGCTGGCAATCGGCCTGGTTGTCGACGATGCGATCGTCGTGCTGGAGAACATCTTCCGTCACATCGAGGAAGGCATGACACCCTTCCAGGCCGCGCTCAAGGGCGTGCGCGAGATCAGCTTCGCCGTGGTGGCGATGACGCTCACGCTGGCCGCGGTGTTTGCACCGCTGGCCTTCACGCCCGGGCGCACCGGGCGCCTGTTCAGCGAATTCGCGCTCACGCTGGCCGGGGCCGTGCTGGTCTCGGGCTTCGTGGCACTGACGCTCACGCCGATGCTGTGCAGCAAGCTCCTGCGCCACAACGCAAGCCCGAGCGCGTTCGATCGCGGCATGGAGCGCCT
This sequence comes from Rubrivivax sp., assembly GCA_020851615.1. Lineage (GTDB taxonomy): Bacteria > Pseudomonadota > Gammaproteobacteria > Burkholderiales > Burkholderiaceae_C > Rubrivivax. The sequence continues at coordinate 755 of JADZCL010000272.1, read as the reverse complement.
GCTGGTGGCGCTGGCTGCGGCCTATGCAAACGCCTTGCGCGCGAGCCTGAAGGCGCGCTGGCTGGTGGTGCTGGTGATGCTGGCGGCGGCCGGCACGAGTTGGTGGCTGTTCAGCACGGCCAAGAGTGAACTCGCACCCATCGAGGACCGCGGTGTCATCGGCATGCCGATCCGCGCGCCCGACGGCGCATCGCTCGCGTACACGGCGCGCTATCTCGATGCCGTCGAGGCCATCACCGCGCAGATCCCTGAGTTCGAGGCCCGCTTCTTCTTCATGGGCGGCGGCCAGGTTTCGAGCGCCTTCGGCTCGTTGCGCACCCGCGACTGGGACGACCGCACGCGCTCGACTGTGGACCTGCAGCGTGAACTCATCCCCAAGCTGAGCGCGCTGCCGGGCATCAGCGCCTTTCCGATCACGCCTCCCAGCCTGGGCCAGGGTTTTCGCGAACGGCCGGTGAATGTCGTCATCGTCAGCAGTGACAGCTGGCAGGGCATGGCGCGTGCCACCCAGGCGATGATGGCCGAGATCCGCGGCAACCCCGGCCTCGTACAGCCCGACTTCGACCTGCAGTTGAACAAGCCGGAGATCTTCCTGGACGTCGATCGCGCACGTGCCGCCGACATGGGGGTTGCGGTGGACGCCGTGGCCCGCACGGTCGAGACCATGCTCGGTGGCCGCGTCGTCACGCGCTACAAGCGCGACGCCGACCAGTACGATGTGATCGTGCAGACCTCGGCTGGCGGCCGCGCCACGC
>JADZCL010000271.1 GCA_020851615.1 Rubrivivax sp. | reverse complement strand
TGTTCCTCGGGCAGCTGGCAGCCATGTTCGCGCAGGCTGGCCAGGAAGATCGTGCGCAGGCCCGCGCGCAGTTGCGGCATGCGCTCGCTGTGCCCGCGCAGGCCTTCGCCGAGGGTCACGAGGCGCTCGAGCAGGTCCAGCTGCAGCGCGGCCAGGCGTGCCACATCGTCGACGCGACCGAAGTGCGTCAGGTACATGCAGGTCGGCTGGGCGGCCAGCAGGCGCTCGATCGAGTGGCGCAGCGCCTGCGGCTCGAACTGCACCGGCGTCGTCGTCGGGAAGATCCAGCGCCCGCGGGCAGTCGTGAACTCGCCGTAGCTGATGCCGAAGGTGTCGCCGGTGAACCAGCCGCGCGTGGCCTCGTCCCAGATGCAGTGGTGGTGACGTGCGTGGCCCGGCGTGTCGATCAGCCGCAGCACGCTGCCGCCGAAATCGAGCGTCATGTCGTCGGCAGACTCGACCACGCGTGCGGCCGGTACGGGCGTCAGCTCGCCATAGCTGTGCGCCATCTCCTGCGGGCCGTAGATGGCGAGTGCGCCCTCCCAGAGGGCCGTCGGGTCGATCAGATGTCGTGCCCCGCGTGGATGCACGAGCACGCGCGCACGCGGCAGCTCCTGCACCAGCGCCCCGACACCCCCGGCATGGTCCAGGTGCACGTGGGTCGGGATGATCCAGTCCACGGCCTCACGCGGCACGCCGAGCTCGTCCAGCGCGCCCAGCAGCCGGGGCAGCGCAAAGCGCGTGCCGGTGTCGATGTAGGCGGCCCGCCCGCCGCGCACGATGAGGTAGGCCGCGTCGAACGCGTCGCGCACGAACGCCGTATCGACGGCATGTACGCCGCCACCCAGATCCTGCAGCCAGGCCGGCACGGCGGCCTCAGCTGACGATCAGCCAGAGCCGCGCGATGTCGGCTACGCCATCGCTGCCCTTGACGCCGCGCAGTGTCGCCGCTGCCTTGGCCTTGGTCGCGGGCGATTGCAGTTGCGCCATGCCCAGGCGCAGCCGTGCATCCTCGGGCCGCTTGAGGCCGCCCTTGGCGATGCCCTTCTCGATGAGTCCGATGCCCTTGTCCACCTCGCCGAGGGACACGTAGGCCCAGCCGACCTTGACCAGATCGTCGCCGGTTCTCTCGGCTGCCGCGGCCACGGCCTGGCCGTCGAGGGCACCGCGTTGTTCGGCCTCCTGCTTGACGGCGAGGTCCTTCAGCCGCTGCTGGCGCGCGGCCTCGGGCCCCGTGCCCAGGGCGCCGGCCTTGTAGCCCTGCTCGACGATGCGGCGGCCCTCGGCCGGAAACCCCGCCTGCAGGGCCAGCTGGGCCATCTCCATGTAGTCCTCGGTCTTGGTGAGCGTGCCACTGGCCAGGCGCAGCCGCATCACGTCCAGCGCGAAGCGGTCGCCGAAGCCGGCCTTGCGAGGAAGCCGGCCGAGGTAGGCGTTCCAGTAGTCCTTCTTCGGGTAGTAGGTGAGCAGCTTCTCGAGCGAGTTCGCATAGCCGGCCTGATTTCCGGTGCGCTGCTGCGCATCGGCCAGGCGCAGCAGTTCACCTTCGTCGGGGCGGCGGCCGGCCTGCTCGGCGGCGGCGACGGCCGCTGCTGCGTCACGCGCGATGGCGGCATAGTCACCGCTGGCGCCTTGCAGGTAGGCCTGCAACTGCTTCACGCTGGCAGTGTTGTGGCCGGCGGCAATGGCCTTGTGGAGCCACTCGCTTGCCTTGGCGTTGTTGCGCTGCTGGGCGTAGGCGGAGGCGATCTGCTCGGCCACCGGACCCGCCTCGCTGCCCCCGGTCCGGGCGGCAATGGCTTCCAGTGCCGCAATGGCGGTGCCCAGGTCGCCGGCGCGCTGTGCCGCCGCGGCCTTCATGCGGTCGATCGTCAACTGCTCGGCAGCGGTCTTGCCGCCCACGGCGTCGGCCTCGCGCACCTTGGCCAGGGCCTCCTTGGCCTTGCCGGCCTTGAGCAGTTCGCCAGCCTGCTGCAGCGGGCGGCCGACTTCGGCGCGTACGCCCTGGGCCTGTGCCGCCATCACGCAGGCGGCGGCAACGATGGAGAGGGTGAGGGCGCGCAGCGTGCTCATCGGTTCGATTCCTCGGTACGGCATGCCTGCCGGCTTGAATGCAAATCGGGGACCGGCTGCGCGAGCAGGCCGATCCCCGACCAGGGGACGGGAGTTCGGATCAGTTCAGGAACTGTTCGTTCCCGACGATGCCGATCTTGGTCACGCCCAGGCGCTGTGCCGAGGCCATCACCATCGCGACGTGCTTGTAGGTCACGAGCTTGTTGGGGCGCAGGTGCACCTCGGGCTGGTCGGGTTCGGCGGCGACCTGGCGCAGCCGCTGCTCGAGCGTGGCGCGATCGGGGATCACTTCGCCGTTCCAGCCGATGGTGCCGTCGAAGTCCAGATCGATGCGGATGATCACCGGTGGCTTGGGTGGAGGTGCGGCGTTGTTGGGCACGGGCATGTTCATCTTCACCGCGTGCGTCTGGATCGGGATGGTGATGATGAACATGATCAGCAACACCAGCATCACGTCGATGAGCGGCGTGGTGTTGATGTCGACCATCACCTCTTCGGCGTCATCACCGCCTGCGGAGCCCACATTCATTCCCATGGTCGGGGTCTCCTCAGTTCAGGCGGGCGGCGGCGCCCGCCGGTGGCTCGGTGATGAAGCCGACCTTGAATATGCCCGCGCGCTGGCAGGCCACGACCACGCGCCCGACGGCCTCGTAGCGGACCTCGTTGTCGCCGCGGATGTGGACTTCGGGCTGCGGCTCCTTGACGGCCTCGAGCTTGAGGCGGTCCACCAGCGCCTCGTTGCTGGGCATGCGCTCCAGGCCCCAGTAGACCTCGCCGTCGCGGTTGACCGCGATGACGATGTTCTCGGGCTTGGTCTGCGTGGGCAGGTTGCGTTCCTTGGGCAGTTCGAGCTTGATCGTCTGCGTGACCACCGGCACGGTGATCAGGAAGATGATCAGCAGCACCAGCATCACGTCCACCAGTGGCGTCGTGTTGATGGTGTTGTTGAGCTGGTCGTCACCGTCGCCCGCGTCGGGCGAGCCTACGTTCATGGCCATCTTGCGTGCTCCTCGTGGGGAGGAGGGTGGTGCTCAGCGCTTGCCCGCGATCAGCACGTTGTGCAGGTCGCCGGCGAAGGCCTTGACGCGGTCCATCACGGCCTTGTTGCGGCGGATCAGCCAGTTGTAGCCCATCACCGCGGGCACGGCCACCGCCAGGCCGATGGCGGTCATGATCAGCGCCTCGCCCACGGGCCCGGCGACCTTGTCGATCGATGCCTGGCCGCTGATGCCGATCTTCACGAGCGCGTTGTAGATGCCCCAGACGGTGCCGAAGAGGCCGACGAAGGGGGCCGTGGAGCCGACCGTGGCCAGGAAGGCCATGCCATTGGTGAGGCGGCTTTGCACGCTCCCGGTGGCACGGTCGATGCTCATGCCGATCCAGGTGTGCTTATCGATGCTCTCGACCATCGTGCCTTCGTGGTGGTCGTTGGCGCGCAGGCCTGCCTCGGCGATGTAGCGCATGGCCGAGCCTTCGTCCAGCGCCGACAGGCCGGCCTTGGCCGAACTGGCCTTCCAGAAGGTCTCGGCACCGGTGGCCGCGCTCTTGAGCATGCTGTGCTGCTCGAAGACCTTGGTGAAGATGATGTACCAGCTGCCCATCGACATGATGAGCATGATGATCAGCGTGCCCTTGGCCACGAAGTCACCCTGCCCCCACAGCGCCTTCAGGCCATACGGGTTGTCCACCGCCTCCTCGGACACGGCGGACTCGGCCGGCGCTGCCGGTGCCGGTGTGGCGGCAGCGGGGGGTTCTACCGCCGGGGCGGCGGCCGCGGGCTCCGATGCGGCTTGTGCCAGGGCCGTCGCGGGGAATGCGCCGACGACGGCTGCGGCAGCGATCAAGGCGGCCCCGAGCGAGGCGCGAAGAGCAAGGAACGAGGGCATGTTGGCTCCGTGAAGTCAGCGCACTGGCGGGTATGGCGCTGGATGAGGGTGTCGATAGGGTCGGCGGGGTGACCGCCTTGGCGCTGCAGAACAGGCTCGGGCGCTTACTCGAGCTTCCAGACGTAATCCACTTCGAAAGAGCCGCCGACTGCCTTGCCGGTCTCGTCGCGCCCGGCCGTGAAGTGGCAATCGCCGAGCTTGGCCACCGCCACGCGGTCCAGCAGCTTGTGCTCGCGTGTCGGGCCCGAACTGCGGACGACCTCGGGAGCGCCGGAGAGCTTGCCGTCGGGGCCCACGTTGAAGCGGACCTTGGTCGTGCCGGTGGCTTCGGCGCGGCGTGCGGCGGCCGGGTAGTCCTCACCTGTGGGGGCGCAGGCCTGCACGTTGGCGATTGCCGGCCGCGCGGCGACCCGAGGCGGGGGTGGTGGTGGGGCCGGTGGCGCCACCGGTGGCGGCGGCGGGGCGATGGTCACCGGTGCCGGCGGCGGCGCGACGGTCGTCGTGGTGATGACCGGCGCGGGTGTCGGCGGTGGGTTGACGTTGACCTCGGGCGGCGGCACGAACGAGGGCGGCGGCGGTGCGAACTTCGGCGGCGGCGGCAGGTTCTCCGGCGGCGGCGGCGGTGGCGGCTTGACTTCCTCGATGATCTTGGTCTCGATCGGCGCCCTGATCACCTCGACCATGCGCTGTGCAAGCCCCGTGACCAGTGCCCAGCCAAGCAGCAGGTGCATCGCGATGACGATGCCGATCCCCACTGCATGCTTGCCCGGTTGGCGTTGTTGCTGGGCGAAATCCACGATTTGTCGTTCCTCCGGATGCGCGCGGCGGCGTAGGTCGGGCGCATCGACTTCATTCGGGTCGGGCCCCTTGTGAGCGCCCAAGGCCTTTGCGTAAACCAGTGGACTATACCTGTAGTACCACTCCAATCCGCTCGGGGTAGCACCCTATCTCCCCGCGCATGGGGGGGCGTGCCGCGGGTTACAACACGTTTGCCGATCACGCTCGGCGGGCTCGATAATCGCACGCGGCGTGGCATGCGCCGGACGCCAGTCGGGGGCGCTTGGCGAAACCGGTCGTGGCCTGCGCGAGTTCCGGGGAGGTCGATTCCAATCCATGCACGAACATGAAATTCCGGGACGTCATCATCTTCACCGGCACGCAGTTCAGGGTGCCGCGATTCATCCAGCGTATCGACTCGCGAGACACCCACGGCTGGCAGGTTCGTTACGGCGGGACCAAACTCTTCTCGGACCACAGCAACGATGGCAGTGGCGCGCAGCGTGCGCTCGAGCGCGCCACGCGTGACCTGGCGCGGCGGATCGCGCGCTTGCCGGCACGCCTGCCATTGCAGAAGCAGGCCCGCGAGTGCAAATCCACCGACCTGCCAGTGGGGATTTCCGGCCCGATCGTGCGCCAGAACCCCGATGGCAGCGTGCTGAGCTACACCTTCTCGGTCTTGCTGCCTCGCTTTGGTCAGCGTTCGCGCGGTGTTTCGGTCTATATCGGAGCCAGGACCACCTACTCCGCCGAGCGTTATCGCGTTGCGTTGGCCAAGGCGGTCGCCCTGCGCCGGGAGGCCGTGGCGGCCTACCAGCGCGCTGCCAACGAGGCGCGCGGCGAGCTGGTGCAGATGCTGTCGGAGTCGATTGCGCAGCCACCAGGTGCAGCGCCCACGCGCAAGCGTGCCCCTCGCCCCGGCGGTTGAAGGTCATCTGAGCGGCAGGGCCGGGCGCCGGCTTCAGATTTGTCCTCGCAGGTCGAAAATGACGGGTGGATCTGATGACATGACTCCGGACGCGCTACCGACTGCCCATGCCGCTGCCCTCTTGACCGGGCTGGCGACGACGCCCGATCCGGTTGCGTTGTTCGATCCTGCAGATCGGTTGTCCTGGTGCAACCTTGCCTTCGCAGAGGTTTTTGGCGTTGCCGTGGGTGTCCATCCCACCTGGTCCGAGCTGATGCGCAGCGCCTACCACCGGCGCTGCGGTACGGTCGTCGATGCGCCAGATTTCGAGGCCTGGCTGGCCTCGGCGGCGAGTCGCCGCGGCAAGGAGCCGTTTCGGGCGTTTGAAGGCGACGTGCATGGCGGACGCTGGATCTCGATGACGGAGCTCAAGCTTGCCGATGGCTCGCTCTTTTGCATCGCCCACGACGTCACGTCGCTGCGTGTGGACGAAAGGGCCTTGCGCCAGGCGCGGGATCTCGCGCAGCGCGAGGCGCGCAGTGATCCGCTCACGGGCCTGGGCAACCGCCGTCATGTGATGGATGCGCTGACGATGGCGCTGGTGCCGCCGCGGCGCGAGGATTCCTACATTGCCCTGGTCGACCTGGACCGCTTCAAGCGCATCAATGACCACTTTGGCCACCAGGCCGGTGACCTCGTCCTGCGCGACTTCGCGCGCGTGCTGTTGGCCGTGATACGCCGCGACGACGTCGTCGGCCGCATTGGCGGCGAGGAATTCCTGGTCCTGCTGCCCGGCGTCGGTGAGGCAGCGGCGCAGGCGGTTGCGCAGCGTCTGCTTGCCGCCACGCGTGCCTCGGTGCCGCTGCCGCAGCGGCCCGAGTTCCGCTACAGCTGCTCGATCGGGCTACTCGCCATCGACGGCACGAGCACGCTCGACGAATTGCTGCATCGGGCCGACGAGGCGCTGTTTGCTGCCAAGACGGCGGGGCGCGACCGCTGCGTGACGCAAACCTGCAAAGCGGCCCCAGCCTGAGACGGCCAGGATCCCGCAAGGCCCTCAGGGGCTCCTCAATCGCCGCTGGTGGCCGTGCCGGCGGCGTGTGCCGGGCGAATGTTCTGCGCCAGTTGCCCCTTGGGGCCCTGAACGACTTCGTAGTCCACGCGTGCACCCTGCTTGAGCGTGCGAAAGCCTTCCATCTGGACCGCCGAGAAATGCGCGAAGACGTCGGCACCGCCGCCCTCGGGCTCGATGAAGCCGAAGCCCTTGGTGTCGTTGAACCACTTGACCACGCCGACTGCCATTGCCATCTCCCCAGATGCTGCGTTTGTGTCAGAAATTGTCGACCCCGTCATGCGCACATGTCAAGACTGCGAGTGGATTGGCCGCCTGCCGGGCCGCGTGCATTCCTGCCTGTTGTTGAGGCCTTGGAGTGATCGGCTGGCCTTCACGTCGGAATACCGCTCATCGCGG